>JAEZBP010000064.1 GCA_023427125.1 Pseudomonadota bacterium
CGTTCAGCCCGCCCGCCGCGCCCTCCCCGATCGCGCCCGGGATCGACGAGGCCGACATGCGCCCGACGATCGCCGACGCGGGCCCGCTCGTGCCGGAGGACGAGCTGCCCGACTACCTGCGCGACGATCCCGGCGGCACCGAGGTGCTCGCCGTGTACGACGAGCGCGAGGAGGAGACCTCCGTCGCGGTGCCGAAGACCGTCGTCATGCGCGACCCGCGCGCTCCCTCACTCGAGGCCGCGTCCGCGGCGTCGTGGGCTCTCCAGGCCGCAAAGCCTCAGCCGGTCATTCAGCCGCAGCCCTCGCTGCCACCGGCTCCGCTCGCCCCGCCGCCGCGAGAGGGCCTACCCGACTGGGCCATCTGGGCCGCGGTCGGCACCGGCGCGCTCGCCCTCTTCGGCACGACGGTCATCCTCGTCATCCTGATCGTGAGCTGAGGCGGCCAGATCAGATCAGACAGCGTTCCCCCTCGGCTGGACACCGGGGACGGGTTGCGCAACTGGACGGGTAGATCGCGTAGCTCAGCCGCGCGCTCGCGAAGCGCGCGCAAGCAAACGCAGCGCGAACGACCTCGAGCGCCGCGCGCTCAAGGCGCGAGGATGATCACCTTGGGCTGGCTCGGCACGATGCGCGCGCCCGGGCAATTCGTGCCGTTCTGCAGGGCCATGCTCGTCATGCGGGTCGCCGGCATGCCGACGATCAGCGTGGTGAACGACCCCGTGAGGTGGCGCGAGGGGCCCATGACCGTGCCCGACGCGACCCCGGTCGACACGCCGACGTTGTCGCCGTTCGTCAGGGGCGTCGTCGTCGCCATGTTGTGCGCCGGCGCGCACATGAAGAGCACCTTGGGCTGCGAGGGCACCGCAGTCGGACCCATCGCGATGTTCGGATAAGGGACCGGGACCGGACCGGCGGGGCTCGGCGTGAGGCACACGTCCGGAAAGCCCGTGTCCATCCCCATCATCTGCGTGTTGGCGAACATGCGCGCGCTCCTTCACCCGAGGTGGATCTGCCGGCCGTCCATCTTCACGAGCTCTTCGGCGGTGGTGATCGCGTTCTTGCCGCGCATGCTCAGGGTGCCGCTCGCGCGCGTGTCGATCTCCTGCGCGCGCGTGATGTCCATCTCCTCGACGAAGCGATAGGAGCGCTTGGTCTTCTGCGTCCAGCGCTCGGTCACCGAGTCGACGATGCGCAGCGCCGCCTTGAGCGTGCCGCCGTGGGCCTCGAGGAGCTCGCCGAGGTAGGTGAGGCGCCTCACGACCAGCGCGCCGACCTCGGCCCGAAGCGAGACTTCGCCCGCCTCGAGGTCGAGCTCGCCCGGGGTGCGGAGCGCCACCCCGTCGTGCGCCGAGACCGTGAAGCGGCCGGCGGGCAGGTGGACGCGCAGATCCCCCGAGCTCGTCAGCCGCGCGGGCCGCTCGCTCGGGCGCTCGAGCACCGCCAGCACGAAGAGATCGCCGCTCGCCGGCACCGCCACGAGGACCACGTCGTCCCGCTCGGGCTCGACGAGGCAGCTGAAGGCCCGCCTCGCCGGAAACCGCCCCGACGCGGTCTCGACCTCGAGCCCACCCGCGCTCGAGACGACCACCCCGACCTCCTCGAAGACCTCGCCTCGGGTGCCGCTCTCCTCGATCCGTCGTGCTGCGTCCATGTCGATCCCTCTCGTTCGATTGCTGTCGAAAACGCGGAACCGGCTCAGTGCTCCGGCTCGAATTGCTCGGCGCGGGCCAGCACCTCCTCGGTGCCGAGCGCCATCGCGCGGTTGGCGCCGAAGCGCGCGCCGCGATCCTCCACGCAGTGCAGGCGCGTGCGGAAGAGGCCCGCGCGCTCGAAGCTCGCCGACGAGAGGTCGGCGTGCGACATGTCGGCCTCACCGAGGTCGGCCCCATCGAAGCGCGCCCCCATGCACCTGGCGCGATGGAAGACGGTCTGCTTCAGGTCGCAGCCGCGCAGATCGGCGCGCTCGAGCTGCGCGTCGACGAAGAGCGCCTGCGTCAGCGCGGCGTTGGTGAGCGACGCGTCGGTCAAGATCGCGCCGATGAAGAGGGCGTTCGGCGCGCGGGCGTCGTCGAGCTCGGCGCCAGCCATCCGCGCGTTCTGGAAGTTGCACTGCGTCAGATCGGCGCGCGAGAGCACGGCGCCGGTCAGATCGGCGCCGGTGAGGTTGCAGAGGCGCAGGCGCGAGCCGCTCAGATCGAGGCCGGCGAGGTTCGACTCGATCAAGAGCACCGTGTCGAAGGTCGTCCCGCTCAGGCGCGCGGTGGTGAGATCCCACTGGTAGAGCACGGTGCCGACCAAGGGCGTGTCGGAGAGATCGACGCCGCGCGCGGTGGCCGAGATCAGCGCCGCGCGCTCGAGGTTCGCGCCGCGGAGCGAGGCGTGGCTGAGATCGCAGCCGACGCTCTGCAGCAGCGAGAGGTCGGCGCCCTCGAGGTCCGCCGCGGTGAAGTCGACCTTGTTGGCCTGCGCGGACGCGAGCCGCGCGCCGGCGAGCCGCGCGGTGCGGAAGCTCGAGCCGGAGGCCTGCACCATACGGAGATCCGCGCGCTCGAGGTGGGCGTCCTCGAAGTCACAGCCGATCAGGATCGATTCCTTGAAGGACGCGCCCGTGAGGTGGGCGCCGCGGAAGGAGACCGCCTCGAAGATGCCGCCGGCGAGCAGGGCGCCGGCGAGCTTCGCGCCGGAGAGGTCGAGCTCGCGGATCACCTCGCCTCGGTGCACGGCCTCGGCGAGCTCTTCGGCGTTCATGCTTCCCTCTTCGGGTGCACGCGCACCCGGGGCTGGTATGCGTCCTCGAGCCGCGTCTGCCCATCGGAGCGCACCCGCGCGAAGTCCGCGGCGAAGAGGTTCGCGCCGCGCAGGTCGGCGCTCGAGACGTCGGCCTTCTGCAGGATCGCGTTCATCAGGTTGGCTCCCGCGAGGAACGCCTCCCGCAGATCGGTGCGGATGAAGAGCGCGCCCTTCGCGACCACGCGATGGAGGCGCGCGCCCGAGAGGTCCGCCTCGCTCAGGTCGGCGCCCGTCAGGTCGGCGCCCGAGAGGTCGCTCTTGCCGAGCTTGGTGCCCCGCAGGTTGGCCGACGCGAGGACGGCGTGGCGGAGGTCGGCACCCTCGAAGGCGCAGCCCTCGACGAACCGGGCGTTCCTCATGTTCGCGCCGCCGAAGACCGCGCCGCTGCCGGCGCAGCGGATGAACGTCGCGCCCTCGAGATCGGCCTTGGTGAAGTCCACGCCCTCGAAGTCGGCGTGGATGAAGGTGACGCCCCGCAGCGTCGCGGCGGTGAAGCGTACGCGGCTCAGCGCGAGGCGCGGGATCGCGTCCGGGTCCTCCTTCGCTGGAGGGCACAGGAGCGCCGCGCCGCTCAGGTCCGCGTGGCTCAGGTCGGCGCCGTCGAGCTGGGCCTCGACGAGCTGCGCCCCGGCGAGCTTGGCCCCTCGGAGATCGGCGTCGCGCAGATCGGCGCGCCAGAGCACCGCGTCCGTGAGGTCCGCGGGCGCGTCGGCCGTGCTGGCACGGCCGAGGTTGGCCCCACCGAGGTTCGCGGCGCGCAGGTTCGCCCCGTCGAGCTTCGCGCTCGTCAAGACGGAGTGCGCGAGCACCGCGCCCTCGAGGTTCGCGCGGCGCAGGCTCGCGCCGTCGAAGCGGACCGACTCGAGGAACGCGCCGCGCAGATCCGCGCCGTCGATGACCATGCCGCGGAGATCAGCGCCGGTGAGATCGACGCCTGCGAGGCTCTCGCCCGCCGCGAGCCGCGCGCCGACGAGGGTGCGCGCATCCTCGCTGGCCAGCTCGTCGGCGAGCTCGGCGGGCTTCTGGAGGTGCGCCGTCTGCCTGTACGACTCGCGCAGCCGCGCCTCCGACTCCTTCCACTGCGCGAGCCACTCGGGGCTGGTGGCGTAAGCGTCGAGCTCGTCCGCCGCGCCTCCTTCGCGTCGCACGTCGCCGGCCAGCCGCGCGAGCTTCTCGCGCTGGCCCTCGGCGGTGAACGCCGGCGGGCCCTGCTGGGTCCACGTCTGCTCTTCCTCGAGCATCGCGTAGTCGAGGCCCTCGGACTCGAAGAGCGCCTTCAGCTTCTCCTTGCGCTCGGCCGCGAAGGCCTCGACGGACGCCCGCTTGGTCGCGAGCTCCTCCTCGACGCGGCGGATGTACTCGGGGAGCGCGGTCACGTCGCTCGGCGGCGCGAGCGCGTCGTCGTGGGGAGTCGGGCCGTGCGCGTCGGGATCGAGGCCGAGCTCGGCCAAGAAGGCGCGGGACTTGGCGACCTGCGCTGCGCCGCCGCGCCGCTGGTTCGCCAGCAAGAGGCCCTCGGGCTTCATGCGGGCGACCTCCGCCTCGAGGGCGTCGCCCATCCCCTCGTTGCCCGGCGGTACGAGCGGCGTGTCGTCGAGGAGGTGATAGAGCGCGCGCTTGCGATCGAGCCGTAGCTCGAGCACCTCGCGGTAGTGCTCGATGCTGCGCGGCGCCTCGGCGGCGTCCACGGCGAGCAAGGCGTGCTGGAGGTCGGCGGCGTCATCCTCCTCGACCGGCTGCGCGCCGTGGAAGACGAGGACGCCGCGCTCGCGGTGCGGAAAGAGCCACACGGTGGTCAGCCGCGTCGGCAGCTCGACGAACGAGCCGTCTCGCAGCGTGAAGAAGCATCGCGGGATCAAGCTCGGGAGCGAGAGCTCGATGCGGGGCCGGCTCGGATGGAGGTTCTCGAGGACGATCGCCTCATCGCCACGGAAGGCGTCGGGCTGCTGCTGATCCTCCGGGGCGAGGTTGAACGCCGTCCAGTCGACGTCGCGCGCGAAGCCGGGGAAGCCACCCTCCAGCCACGCGCGATCGTAGGTGCCCATCTTCCCGAGGCGCTGGGGCCAGCTGAAGTCGTAGGGGCCGTAGCCAGCCGGCTCGGGGCGCGCCCCCGGCGAGGTCACGAGGCGCCCTGGCCGCTCGACGTTCGGCAGCGGGTGGACCTCGCCTCCCGGGCCGGCGACCGGCTTCACGCCGCGGCCGAGCGGGTTCATGGCGAACCCTTCACCGCCGAAGGCCCGCTCCCAGCCGAGCGGCATCGTCGTGAAGGGCTCGGGCGCGGTCGGCACGTCGCGATGCCAGCGCCGATCCCCGATCACGTAGAGCTCCTTCGAGAGCGCCCCGACCTGAACGCGAACCGGGAGCGTAGCCGTCGGCGTCGGAGAGTAGGCGGAGCCGGTGACCAGGAACTCGGCGCGTGACTTCGGGAGACCGGCGTCGAGCGGCACCGCGCCGAGCTCGTCCTTGACCAGCTTCCACAGATCGATCTCGGGCAAGAGGCGGCGCGGGTTGTCGAAGGCAAAGTAGAGCAGCAACCCCACGCCGTGATAGAAGCTACGCTGGTGCTCGAAAGAGCGCGCTACGTAGCCGACCTTGAAAGGCTTGATGACCTTCATACGAGGATCAAGAGATCATCGCGACGGCGGCCGTGCTGAGCCCGATGGCGCGGGTCTTCAGATCGATCGTTCCGGTCGTCACCTTTACATTGCCAATCTTCAACGAGACATCGGTGTGGTCGAGCGAGAGCCCCTTGACGCCCGCGCTGACCAGCGTCGCCGAGATCGCAATGTTCGTGATCGACGATGAGAAGCTGGTCACGCCCATCTTGATCCCCGCGCTGGCCAACCAGGTGCCGCCCGTCCAATCCCAGAAGCTGTCGACCTGTGTCTGGCCGCCGGGCGCGACCACCGTCCAGCCACCGTCGGCGATGACCTTGCCTCCGGCGGGGGTCTTGAGGGTGTAGCCCGCGTCGGCGTTGACGACGAAGGTGCCCGGCGTGTTGATGGTCACGCCGCCGCTCACGTTCTGGAGCAGCGAGCCGGTGATCGAGACCTGCGAGCCGCCGGTGATGGTCTGGGTGTGGCCGCCGTTGAACGTCTCGGTCTGCCCGCCGTTCACGGTCTGGGTCTGGCCGCCGTTCACGGTGCGGGTCTCACCCGCGTTGATCGTCTCGGTGTGGCCGCCGTTGACAGTGCGGGTCTCGCTGCCCTGGATGGTCTCGGTCACGGTGCCGTTGACCAGGCGTGTCTCGTTCGCGTCGACGGTCTCGTCGAAGCTGGACTTCACGTGGACCGTGCGGTTGCCGTCGACGGTCATCACCTGGTTGCCGTGGACGGCCTCGGTCTGGTTCGCGCCGATCTCCTGGGTCTGATCGACCGCCACGGTGTTCGTCTGGTTGTTGCCGACCGACGTGGTGTGATCGTTGAGGATCTCCTCGTCGTAGTCCTTCTGCGCGTGGGCGTAGATCTGCTCGCTGCCGGCGCGGTCCTCGAAACGCAGCTCGTTGAATCCGCCGCCGCCCGGCGAGCTGTTCGACTTGATCGTGCTCTTCGTCTTGTCGTCGGGGAGGCTGTAGGGCGTGCCGTTCTCACCGTTGTAGACGCAGCCGGTCACCATCGGCCGGTCGGGATCGCCGTCCACGAACTGGACGATCACCTCCATGCCGACGCGCGGCACCCACCACGAGCCCCAGCCCTGGCCGGCCCACGCCTGCTGGCAGCGGATCCAGCACGAGCTCGTGTCGTCCGCCGGGTTCTCCCGATCCCAGTGGAAGCGCACCTTCACGCGGCCGTGCGCGTCGACGTGGATCTCCTCGCCCGAGGGCCCGGTGACCACCGCGGTCTGGATGCTCGCGATGCGCGGCTTCTTCGTCCGGCGAGTGGGCCGGTAGGTCACGCCGATCGGGATGCACTCGAAGCGGTTGTGGTAGGGGTCGGCGCCGTCTTCGAGCGACTCGTTCACGTGGACGACGCGGGTGATGAGGTACTGCCCGTCCACCCCGACCGTCGGGTGGCCCCGCAGCTCGAACGTCAGCCCCGGCGTGAAGCCGGTCACGCGGCTGACGCCCGCCGCGACGACGCCGCCGACCCAGTGCGCCTCGTGCCGCACCGCCTTCTGCCTCGCGGCGTCGTTCTGCTGGTAGCGCCGCGCGCCCTCGTCGTAGCTCGAGATGCTGAGCGTGCGGCCCTCCCCGTGCTCGTAGCTCTCGCGCACTCGACCGAGCCCGTCTTCGCCGTCCTGCGTGGCCTCGACCACGTGGCCCTGCGTCGTCCAGTCGGCATCCCGGATCGCCACCGCGGTCGTGGTGTGCCGGTGGTCGCGGACGAAGGTGTGCAGGGGCTCGGTCGTCCGGGTGTAGAGCCCGTGCTCGTGCAGCTCGACCACGCCGCCCGCCGGCATCGTCGTGACCTTCGCAAACGCGCGGTTCTCGTCGCGCAGGACCATCAGCTCGACCTCGCCCTCGTGATCGAAGGCGTAGCTGATGCCCTCCTCCTCCATCAGGCGGTGCACGAAGTCGAGATCACTCTCCTGGTACTGCAGGCAGTACTCGCGCGTCGGGTAGGTCGCGCCGAGCTCGAGCGCGACCTGCCGCCCGTAGGGCTTGAGCCCCTCGCTCAGCACGGTCTCGAGGATCTCGGGCACGCTCTTCTGCTGGAACATGCGGGTGTCGCGGCGCAGGCCGAGCATCCACACGGCCGGCACGACCACGACGCGCGCGTGCTGCTCGTCGACGAACGCGTCGTCGCCCTCGCCGACGGTGCGCACGACCCCGCAGACCCGCCGGGCGAGCGGGGCGCGTGCGATGGTGAGCACGCAGTCCTTGCCGAGCATCTCCGCGACGTCCGCGTCAGCGTCGTGCAGGCGAAGGTGGACCTCGGCGCCGTACGGTGCGTCGAGCGCCTCGTCCACGCGCACCGAGAGCACGTCGGCCCGCACGCCCGAGAACGCCGAAGACTGCCACCGATACTCGACGCTCTGAAGCTCCTCACCGTCGCTCATGTCAGCTCCCTTTCGCTCGCGAGGGCTCGCGTGTGCGCAAGCATCATGCCCGCAAACGGCGAGCTGTCGGTGTCTTACTTGCTTTCCACTCGCCCTGACGAACTGCGCCAGGCTGGCGCGATCGACGTCCAGCTCCCGGCTTTCTCGCAGAGGCGAGGGTCGGTACCCTGCCGCCATGGGTAAGCGGTCTGCCAAGTCGAGGCTCGACCTGCGCGCCATCGAGGCACGCATCGCGCAACGTCGGCGCGATGTCGTGATCGGCGCGAGGGCTCTGCTGCGGCGCGCTCCCGAGCCCGAGGAGCCGGGCACCGATCCGGCGATCGAGGAGAGGCCGGATCCGCCGGGCGCGCCGCGGCGGGTCGGGCGGATCGCCGACACGGAGCACGCCGAGGCCCCCTACCAGCCGCCGCCGGGCGCGAGCCGCAACGCGCGGCCGGTCTGGAAGGCGGACGGTGAGAACACCGGGCGGCTGGTCCTGGCGGAGGTCGGGATCGACGCGCCCCGGCTCCCGCCGACGCTGGAGATCGCGCTCCCTGACGAGCCGAGGGACACGGCGCCAGCCGAGGCTCGTCCGGTCGACCCGGTCGAGCCTCGCCCCGCGATCCCCGAGACGCGCCAGATCGTCCTGCCCGAGGCCTCCGGATCGCGCGGAGGACCGCGCGAAGCTTCCGAGTCGCGCGGAGGACCGCGCGAAGCGTACGAGCGCACCGCCGTGCTCGCCGCCGACGACGTGCACCTCCCGATCGGCGCGCCCCGCTCGCCGGCCACGGCCCGGCGTGGGTACGAGAAGACCGAGGTGCTGAGCGAGGCGCAGCTGCGCGGAGAAGAGCCGGTCCGCATGCGGTCTCCGCTCTACGACGAGGTCACGTTCGTGCTGCCGGCCTCGGCGCTCGAGGACGACGACGAGGAGGTCGAGCCGACGATGCTCGACCTCCAGGACCTGACCGAGCCCGAGAAGCGCTGATCGCCTCCGTCGATCACTCGCGGACGCGCGCCATCAGCAGATCGTCGGCGTACCCGCCGTCGCGGAACGAGGCGCGGCGCGAGCGCCCCTCGGCGACGAAGCCCGCGCGCTCGTAGAGGCGCCGGGCGCGCTCGTTGTCGGGGTACACGGAGAGCTCGACGCGCGAGAGGCCTCGGCGATCGGCGTCCTCGAGCAGCGCGGCCATGAGCTTCGTGCCGACGCCCTGCCCCTGCGCGGCGGTCGCGACGTGCATGCCGATCGTGCCGGTGTGATCGCGGCGCGCGTCGCCCTGGACCGTCAGCGCGCCCGCGCCGGCGAGCGCGCCAGAGACGTCGGCGACCAGGAAGGTCGTCCGCGCGGGTGGCTTGCTCTTGAGGCGCTCGGCCCAGCGCTCGGTGCGCTGGAAGGGGAGCTGGAGCGGCCCCCACACGACGATCGGCTCGCTCATGGTCGACGAGAGCGCGGCCGCGTCGCTCGGGCGCGCCGGCCGGACGTGGACGGTCGCCCGCCGCGGAGCCCGCGGTGGGATCTCGAGCGGCGTCCCGAGC
>JAEZBP010000069.1 GCA_023427125.1 Pseudomonadota bacterium
AAGCTGAGCCGCGAGGCCCAACGCGCGCTCGCCTCGCGCGCGTGGCCCGGCAACGTGCGGGAGCTCGAGAACGTCCTCGCCGCCGCCGCGGTGATGGCCGACGGCGATCGCATCGAGGCTCGCGATCTCGCTCCACCCTCCGCGCGCCCCACCGCCGCGCCCTCGCGCCGCGGCTTCGACGAGCGCGAGCGCGAGCGCGTCGCGAGCGCGCTCGAGGCCAGCGGCTGGAACGTCACCGAGGTCTGCCGCACCCTCGGCATCCCGCGCACCAC
Organism: Pseudomonadota bacterium; assembly: GCA_023427125.1. Taxonomy (GTDB): domain Bacteria; phylum Myxococcota_A; class Polyangia; order Polyangiales; family Sandaracinaceae; genus JAEZBP01. Next base: position 273 of record JAEZBP010000069.1, read on the forward strand.
GCTCTACCGCAAGCTCCGCAAGTGGGGCCTCGAGCCCCGCCGGCCATGACGGCGCATCCTCGGCGCGCAAGACCGTCGCGCGTCGCGCTGCTGCGGCCCTCTTCGTCCGCTGGCCCACCGGTCTCATCGTCATCCGCTGTGCAAGGTCTCGCATGCGTTGGGCAACGCCGTGCTCGCGCGGCTCGAACATCGGCGGCTTCCGCCGCGAGCTTCGAGGGCTTCCGCCGCGGGCACGCCGAGTGCTCTCCCGCGCCGCATGCACACTGCCAAGGCTCTCCTCGGGTTGCTCCTCGCCGGCTGCACGGGAGGGGGCGCGGAGCTGATCGGGGAGCGCGGGCCCGTCGCCGTCGCGGACGTGGGGGCGGCCGCGCCGGACGACGCGTGGGGAGTGGGGAGGCCGGAGGCGGGCGCCTTCGCGGGGCCGGTCGCGATCGGTCCGGCGATCGTGCGCTACGACGGCGAGACGTGGAGCACCGCGTGGGAGTCGAGCGGCGCGGCGCTGCGCGGCGTCTGGGGAGCCGCGCCCGACGACGTGTGGGCGGTCGGCAGCGTGCTCGGCGTCGCGGTGACCGTCCACTACGACGGCGTCGCGTGGTCCGAGACCGCGCTCCCGGCCCGGGAGGGAGGCACCGACGAGCTCTACGACGTGTCGGGCGCCGGGCCGGCCGACGTGTGGGCGGTCGGCACGACGGACGCCTCCGGCACCTTCGCGGCGCTCGTGACGCGCTTCGACGGCTCGAGCTGGACACTGCAGCCCGGACCGCCGGCGGAGGCGCTGATCGGCGTCCACGTCACGCCCGCGGGGGTCGTCTGGGTGCTCTCCCGCGAGGCCGTGTTCCGCCGCGACGGCGAGACCTGGACGCGCCTCGAGACCGGCCTGCTGAGCGGCGCGCGGCGCATCGGCGAGAGTGAAGGGCGGATCTGGATCGGCGGCCCGGCGGGCATCGCGGTGTTCGAGGACGGCGCGTTCGTGGCGCTCGACACGGACGCCACCGCCACCCTGCGCGGCAGCGACGCGCTGCTCCATGGCGACGTGCGCGTCTTCTCGACCTTCGATCACGGCTCGACGAGCTGCACGTTCTCCGGCTGCACGGAGGGCACCTCGACGACGATCGCGACCCTCCACCTGCGCTCCGACCGGCAGCGCACCGTGACCCTCCGATCGATCGAGCTCGAGCCCTCGGAGCATCGAACGGTGTCGCTCGAGAACGTCCGCTTCTTCGCCATCGACGCCGAGCTCTGGGTCCTCGGGCCGAGCTACTGGCGCATCGCGCTCTGACCTCACCCGACCCGAACGCGACGCGGCACCCGATCGTAGGCCGCCCAGCGCAGCACCTCGGCGCCATCGCCGGGGCGCACGCTCCACACGTGCTGCACGTAGGTGTCGAAGCGCCGCTCGCTCCCGCCTCCACCTGCCCGTGGGAGCGGCTTTCGGGGCGCGCTCGCCGATCGAGACCCTCCGGTCCTCTTGGCGGAGGCGCGAACGGGCCCGCGCGCTGGCGAGGTGGCGCTCGAGCCCCGCCCGGGCCGCCACGCGGTCTTCTTCGCCGAGGGCTACGGCGCGCTGGACGGTCACCCGCGCCGGCGTGGGCACGCTGCTCCTGCTGCGCGAGGGAGGAGCGCCTCGGCTCCGGCTCGAGGCGGACACGACGGCGCTGCTCTTCGGCGGCCAGCCGCTCGGCACGCGCATCCTGCAGGGCAACTTCATCGCGAGCAGCGCCGAGCTCCTCGATCGGGCGCTGCGCGAGCTGTCGTAGTGGCGGAGCGCTTCCACCGCTGGCAGGTTCCGTGCGTGAGAGTGCTGCTCGCCCTCGCGCTGGCCGTCCTCGCCGCGCTCGGACCCGGGTCCATCTCCCTCGCCCAGGCGGAGCAGGACGCGGCGCGCCGCGCGCTGTCGATCGAGCGCGGGACCATGAGCCCGTTCTGCCCGGGGATGACGCTCGACTCGTGCCCCAGCCCCGCGGCGGGCGAGTGGAGGCGCGACATCCGGGAGTGGGTCGGCGAGGGGCTCGACGACGGCGAGATTCGGCAGCGCTTGGAGCAGCGGGCGCCCGGCTTCGACTTGTCGGGGCGGCCTTCAGGCGACGAGTCGTGGGTGCTCCCCGTCGCGGCGGTGGCGCTCGCGACGCTGCTGCTCGTGGTCGGGACGCTCCGCCTTCGGCGCCGCGCCGGCGAGCCGGCCCCGGTCGAGCCGAGCGCGAGCGACGACCCGGCCGACGGCATGGACGCGCGGCTGGAGCAAGAGCTCGCGAAGCTCCACGACGCCTGAGCCGCGGCCGTCTCGCGGCCTCGCTTCACCGTCCTCTCGAGACCCTTCGAAGCGCGCGCGCGGCGAGTGGCCCGACCTCTTGCCCTGACGGCGGCGCCCGTCTCCTCGAGCTGCGGCGTGCGAGCAGAACACGCTTGTCCCCCGGCGACCGCAGCTCGTCCCCCGAGCTCGGAGGCGTGTCCCCGGCACCCTGATGCTCGTCCCCCACCCGGCGCAGGTCGACATCCGAGATGGTGAGGGACGCGGTGTCGGGGACAGCCGGGGGCAGGCGGGGGACCGATGGCGTTGCGGCTCGTCCCCGAGTCGGAGCGCAGGGGACAAGCCTGCGCCGGCTGGGGACGGGGCTCGCGCAAGGAGATGGCCGGTGCGAAGAGACGGGGGACAGCTCGATCCGCCGGGGGGACCGGCTCATGGCAGGCGGGGACCGGCCGGCGGGGGGCTCGCGATTTTTTACGCAACGGCCCCGAGCTGGCGTCGATGAGGGGGATGGTCGGCCGGCAGCCCCGCCCGGGGCGCCGCCGCCGCAGAAGAGACGGGAGGATCGCGATGGCGAGGATGAGGGGCAGTCAGAAGGCGCATCGGGTGGTCGACTTCTTGGTCGGGCTGGGCCACTGGCGCGCGCGGGCAGCGCTGCAGACGCAGGGCTTCACGGCCGAGGACCTCGAGGAGGGCTGGGCGCGACTGAGGGCGCTCTCGGCGCCGGGCGGGATCGCCTTCGAGCCGGTCGTGCTGGCCCCCGACCTCCTCGGTGCGCTCCAGGCCTTCGAGCGCCGGTGGTATCCGGTCTGCGAGATCGTGCTGCGCGTGAACTTCCCGGCGGTGCACGCGGTGGTGTTCCACAAGCTGGTGCGCACCGAGGGGACGCAGGTCGTGGCGGCGACCGCCGTGCTGCTCGATCGGCGCGAGGCGATCGAGCGCCCGCGGGAGGAGGGCGGCTTCGGCGAGGAGGGGCGCCGGGCGCGCGCGCTGCTCGCGAAGCGCAAGCTGACCGAGGCGGTGATCGCCGAGGGCCGGGCGCTGCTCCGTCAGCTCGGCCGAGCGCCCGAGGCGCCGAGCGAGGAGGAGCTCGACGAGCTCGACCGCGAGGCGCGCGCGGCCGCCGAAGCGCGCCTGTGGAGCTGGTACCTCGAGTGGAGCACGCTCGCGCGGCTCGTGATCCGCGATCGGAGCCTGCTCCGCTCCCTCGGCTTCAGGCGCGACGCTCGGGCTCCTCAGACGGAATAGGTCGGACGCTCGCCGGCGCGCCGCGAGCGGCGTGGACGCCCTCCTTCGATCCGCTACGATCGGCGCCCCATGCCCATCGCCAAGGCCACCCTCGAGACGTTCGTGTCGCCCGACGAGCTCAAGGAGACGATCCTCGACTTCGCCGGCTACCCCGAGTTCATGAAGGAGCTGAAGCGCGTCGAGGTGCACTCCCAGACCGACGACGCGGCCGACGTGACCTTCCACATCGACCTCTCGTTCGGCGGGTTCTCGCTCAAGTCGCACTACCGGGTGCGCTACACGATCGCCGACCGCTCGATCGCGTGGGAGCTCGTCGAGTCGCCGACCATCACGAAGAACCGCGGGTCGTGGACGCTTGAGGAGACCGACGATGGCGAGACGCGCGCGCTCTACGAAAACGAGCTCGAGACGAACCTGCCGATCCCACCCGAGATCCAGGCCGCGTTCGCGCAGGAAGAGCTCCCGAAGCTGATGGCGAAGATCCGCGATCGCGCCGAGGAGTGACGCTCAGCGGCGGATGAAGGCGGAGCCGCCCGCGCTGACGATGACGAAGCGATCGGTCGCGCAGATCTCGCCGTAGCTCGGGAGTGCGGCGGCTCGTGGTGCGAGGCGTCGAGCTCGACGACCCGGGCCGCGCCTTCGAGCCGGTAGACGTGCGAGGGTCTGGAAGACCGGCGCCGACTGGATCGTGGTGCGCTCCCAGCCGGCCGGCGGCGGCGCTTGACCGTGCGCCGTCGGCGCGATGAGCAGGAGGACGAGGAGCGCCGCGCGGCTCATCGCGACCTCCGCCACGCGAGGAGCGCAGCGATGGCGGCGAGCGCCAGCGTCGATGCGCGCGAGGAGCGCTCGGCGATCCGACAGCCGCACGC
>JAEZBP010000096.1 GCA_023427125.1 Pseudomonadota bacterium
ATACACCTGGTCGACCACCGCCGGCGAGTAGTTCACGTGGATCACGGTGCGGCGGCCGCGATGCATCGAGAACGGCGGCTTCTCGATCACGTCGTGGCCGATGTTGATGATGCAGTCGGCGGCGTCGATCGCGCGGTGCACGAAGTCGCGATCCGAGAGCGCGGCGTTGCCCAGCCAGAGGGCGCTGTCCTCGTCGACCACGCCCTTGCCCATCTGCGTGGTGAAGAACGGGATGCCGAGCTTGTCGAGGAACGCGCGCAGGCTCTTCGCGGTGGTCTTGCGGTTGGCGCCGGCGCCGACCATCAAGAGCGGGCGCCTCGCCTCGGCGATGGTCCGCGCGGCGAGGGCGATCGCCTTGGCCTCGGCCACCGGGCGGCGCGCGTACGAGGCGGGCAGCAGGTGGGCGTCGGTCGGATCGCTGGCGATGTCTTCGGGCAGCTCCAGGTGGACCGCGCCCGGCCGCTCCATCTGCGCGCGCCGGAAGGCCTCGCGCACGAGCGCCGGGATGCTGCCGGCCGACACGATCTGGCGTGTGTACTTGGTCAGCGGCCGCATGGTGTCGACCACATCGACGATCTGGAAGTGGCCCTGCTTGCTGGACTTGATCGGCTTCTGGCCGGTGACCATCAGCATCGGCATCGCCCCGAGCTGGGCGTAGGCCGCGGCGGTGACGAGGTTGGTCGCGCCCGGACCGAGCGTCGCCAGGCAGACCCCGGCGCGGCCGGTGAGGCGGCCGTAGGTCGCGGCCATGAAGCCGGCGGCCTGCTGGTGGCGTGTCAGCAGCAGGTCGATCGAGGAGGTGCGCAGCGACTCGAGGAGATCGAGGTTCTCCTCGCCGGGGAGGCCGAAGATGTGCTCGACGCCCTCGGCCTCCAATGCGGCCACGAACAGGTCGGACGCTTTCGTCACGCGCTCCTCCATCGGTTGACTGAACGAGGTACCGCCGATCCATAAGCCCGGTTGCGGGCTGGACGACGGCAACGCCGAGCGACGCGCTCACCCTCGGACGCCGGGGATGGGAAGCGCCAGCGGGTCGGAAAGTCCGTGCCGCTCGACCGCGCGCTCGCGAAGCGCGCGCACAGCCAACTCAGCGGTAGCCGCGGGCCTGCAGGTGGAAGAGCTCGGCGTAGCGGCCGCCCTTCGCGAGGAGCTCTTCGTGCGAGCCGCGCTCCACGATGACTCCGCCCTGCACGACCGCGATCGTGTCGGCCATCCGCACCGTCGAGAAGCGGTGGCTGATCAGGATCGCCATCCGATCCTCGGCGAGCGCCTGGAACCGCTCGAAGATGCGCATCTCCGCCGCCGCGTCCATCGAGGCGGTCGGCTCGTCGAGCACCAGGATGTCCGCGTCGCGGCGCATGAACGCGCGCGAGAGCGCGATCTTCTGCCACTGGCCGCCCGAGAGCTCGCGGCCCTCGTCGAACCACTTGCCGAGCTGCGTCTCGTAGCCCTTCGGCAGCGACGCGATCAGCTCCTCGGCCAAGCCCTTCTGCGCCGCGTCCTTCCAGCGCGCCGGATCGTCGATCGCCCGCACGTCGCCGACTCCGATGTTCTCGCCGACGATCAGCTGATAGCGCACGTAGTCCTGGAAGATGACGCCGATGCGCGCGCGCAGCGCGTCCCGATCCCACTCTTCGAGCGCGCGGCCGTCGAGCAGGATGCGCCCGCTCGAGGGACGATAGAGCCCGGTCAGCAGCTTGATGAGCGTCGTCTTGCCCGCGCCGTTCTCGCCGACGAGCGCGAGCTTGTGCCCGGGCGGCAGGTGCAGGCTCACGCCGCGCAGCGTCGGCTCTGTCGCGCCCGGATAGGTGAACCCGACGTCCTCGAAGCGCAGGCCGTCCTCGGGGCTCGGCCCGCTCGTCGCGGCGCCGGCGAGCGCGCGCTCGGGCGTGCGATCGAGGAACTGGAAGAGCTCGCCGACGTAGAGGAGGTTCTCGTAGTCGGACTGCACCTGGCCGAGCACGCCGCCGAGCGCCTGCTGCGCCGACCGAAAGACCATGATGAACATGGTCATGTCGCCGAAGGTCAGCTCGCCGCGCGCGGTGCGGAGCGCGACCCACGCGTAGATGCCGTAGAAGGCGCCGTCGCTCGCGAGCCCGAGCAGGTAGCCCCAGACGCCCTGCTTGATCGTGCGCTTCTTGTCCTCGTCGTAGTGCCGCTCGAAGATCGCGCGGTAGCGCTCGAGGAAGGTCGGCCCGAGGCCGAAGAGCTTGACCTCCTTGGCGTGATCCTCGCGGGCGATCACCGACTCGTAGTAGGCCTGCTGGCGGGTCTCCGGCGCGCGCCAGGTGAACAAGCGGAAGGCGTCCTCCGAGAAGCGGCTCTCGGCGAGGAAGAGCGGGACCGCCGCGAGCACCACGAGCACGAGCGCGAAGGGCGCGAGCTGAAAGAGCAGGACGCCGTAGGCGAGGAGCGCGATGGTGTTGCGCGCCAGGCCGAGCACGCCGAGCACCACGCTGAGCGGGCGATACGACGCGCCGCGGCGGGCGGTCGCCATCTGATCGGCGATGGCCGGATCCTCGAAGTCGGGCAGCTCGAGCTCGAGCGCCTTCTCGAGGATGCGCTCGTTGACGTGCTGGCCGAGCCGCGTGCGCAGGAGCGAGTCGGCGAGCCAGCTCCCCCGATCGAGCCCGCGTGAGAGCGCGACGAGCGCGAGCTCGAGCAGCACCCAGAAGACGACCTCCTCGTGGTCGAGCGTGCCGCTCACGAACGCGTGCACGACCGTGTCGATGATCTTCTTGCCGACCCAGGCCATCGCGGCCGGCAGCAGGCCGGAGAAGAGCGTGAGCGCGAGCAGCGCGAGGAGCAGGCCCCGATGCACGCTCCAGACGAGCGCCAGGGTCCGGCGCGCGGTGACGAAGAGCCCCCGCGCGGTCTCCCAGCGGCCCTTCTTCTTGGCCTCGTCGATCACATCGGTCGCTCCCCTACGTGACGGCATGCCGACACCCGCGGGAGACCGACGGGGACACGACCCTTCGCAGGTGTCGGCAT
>JAEZBP010000137.1 GCA_023427125.1 Pseudomonadota bacterium
CGCCACCCGCACGCTCGCGCGCGTCGCCACGGCGGCGCGCACCGGCTCGCCGAGCCGCTCCTCGATGCGGGCGAGCGTGCTCGCGTGGATCGGGTGGGCGCTGACGATCGTGCGCGGGCGCTCGCTCGCCCGGAGCGGCACCAGATCGTGGAAGACGCACGCGGCATAGCCGAGCTTGCGCAGCGCGTCCGGGTCGACGTCCTCGGGCCGCAGCGCGATGAAGCAGTCCTGGAGCGGAGGGAGCGCGACCTCGGCGATCACGGCGGGGTCCATGCCTCGCCGCACCAGGATCTCCGCGAGGTGCTCGCCGGTCTCCGCCTGCTCCTCGAGCGCCTCGGCGAGCGCGCGCTCGTCGAGCAGGCCCGCGCACACCAGGCGCTCGCCGAGCAGCGAGGGGCGCTCGGGCGACCCGTCGTGGCGCAGCCGCCGATAGGCGCGGGCGCGCGCGCGCGCCAGTCGATCGGTGCCGCAGAACGCGAGGCGGATCTTGCGATCGAGCCGCGCCGAGAGCGCCTCGATGGCCTCGGGCGCGAGCGGATCGCTGCACGCCACGACCGCCCAGCCGTCGGACTCGCTGAGCGGGAGCACGCCGAGCGCCGCGGCCTGCTCCTCGGGGAGGGCGGCGAGGAGCGAGCGCGGGATCGACGCGGTGTCCGGGACGATCGCCGGCAGCGTGTGCTGCATCGCGAGCGCGCGGTCGATCGACCCCGCGCCGGCCGCGCCCATGTGCTCGAGCACCTCTCCGAGGCGATGCCCGCTCTGGCCGGAGAGGGCCAGGCCCCCGGCCAGATCCGCCTCGCTCAGCCCCTCGCGGGTGCGCAGGATGTCGCCGAGCCGCTGATGGAAGCGCCGGAGCGGCTCCATGTCCGGGAAGACGTGCTCGGTCTTCTTCCAGCGGAGCGGCTCCTTCGTGATCTTGTGCGCGATGTACTGGCGCGCCGCCGAGAACGTGGCGAGGAAGCTCACGACGTTGGTGACGGGGAAGCGCGCGATGCTCATCAGCGATTGACGCCAGCCGTAGACGCGCTTGATCGTGATGACCTTGACGCCCATGCGCCACGCGACGAGGCCGGTGTTGACGATCACGAGCCAGAAGAGGAGCGAGCCGGTGGGGAAGAGCCGATCGAAGCTCCAGCTGGTCCCGGTGAGCCACGCGATCGCGAAGCGCGCGCCGCAGTAGAGCATGACCAGGTAGCCGCCGAGCGCCGTCACGTGGGAGATGAGCGCGCGACGATCGCGGTAGAGCGAGTAGAGGACGGGCAGCGGGCCCTTCCAGCCCACCTTCTCCCAGGTCTGGAAGCCGATCCCGAGGATCCAGCGCGAGCGCTGGCGGATCGACGCGCGCAGGCTGGTCGGGAAGAACTCGCGGGTGGCGATGAACTCCTTCACCCGCTCTCGACGCACGACGCCGTCGCTGCCGCGCACCTCGCGCTCGTGCTCGACCGTGTCGGCCGCGAAGAGCGTGCGCTTGCCGGCCAGGCGGAGCTTGAGGGCGATCTCGTAGTCCTCGGTGAGGCTCTCGACGTCGAACGCGAGCTGGCCGTGGGAGAGCGCGATCTCCTCGAACGCGTCGCGCGCGAACGCGCTGCCCACGCCGGCCGAGGGGACGAGGCCACCGATGCGGCCGCGGACGATCATGTCCTTCAGGTGGTGCTCGGTGAACTCGTCGATGTACGTGCCGCCCACCACTTGGTGCAGCGGGACCTCGAGCGGGAGGACCGGCGTCTGCACGAAGTCACAGCGCGGCACCCAGTAGTTGTAGTGGCGGAGCGCGAGCGGATGGATGACGTCCTCGGAGTCGTGCATGACGAGGATGTCGAAGCGGACGCCGCGCCGCTCCTCCTCGATGCGGATCCCCTGGTAGACCCAGTTCAGGCAGTCGGCCTTCGAGGTGGGCCCGTCGTGGGGAACGCAGACCTCGTGCACCTGCGGGATGCGCGCGGCGATCAGGCCGACCTTCTGGCGCGTCTCCGGATCGTTCGGGTAGGTCCCGACGAAGATGTCGAAGAGGCTCGGATCATAGTCGAGCGTCGTGATCGCGTTCTCGAGCATGCGGTCGATCACCGCCGCCTCGTGCCAGGCCGGCACCATCATCGCGATGCGCTGCGGCTCCTTCGCCCGCAGGCGCTCGACGGTGAGCGCCTCGTGGCCGGTGCGGGAGAGCCCGCGCAGGTAGTAGAAGAGATCGATGCAGAGGTCATCGATGCCGTGCGCGGTGAGGACGACCGCGATCGGGAGGGCGATCCAGTACGCGAGGATGTCGATCCAGTCGGCGGTCATGGCGTGATCTCCGCGTAGGTCGTCAGGAGCGCGCGCAGCTCGAGGAAGACCGGAGGGTTCGGCACCGGATCGACGTTCTGCACGCCGTAGTAGAGGCCGCCCTGCAAGGTCGTGGTGAGGTCGACCAGGAAGGGCTCGAGGAGCCGGAACCGATAGCCCACACCGAGCTCGGCGAGGTTGTTGTAGTAGTCGCCGTTCTTCCCTCCGAGGGCGCGCGCCTCGAAGAGCGGCTGAAAGAGCATCGGCCCGACCTGGAAGAGGTTCAGGGCGACCCGGCCGCGCACCATCCCGACGATGTCGTGGTTGAAGCGGCTCACGTAGACGATCTCGCCGTAGCCCTCGACGCAGCCGCCGATGAACGCGCGCATGCCGTTGTAGTGGGGCAGCCGGCACTCGTCGCTCGCGATGCCGCCGAGCACGCCGACCCGCGCGTCGAGCGAGACGATCTCGCCGCCGTCGTCGCGCAGGTTGAAGGCGGGGCCGAGCTGTCCGAACACCGCGACATGGTTCTCGAGGAATCGATAGAAGATCCCGGCGCCGAGGAGCGCGTGGTTGTCGGCATAGATCACGGGGAGGCTCCGCGGGCCCACGCCTCGTGAGGCCACGTCCCGGGTGATCTGTCCGTAGAGGTAGAAGTTGAAGTCGTGGTCGAGGAAGGGCCGCCACAGCCCGCGCAGGCGCAGGGTGGGGACGAAGTTCGCCGAGCGCGCTCCCGCGAAGCGATACCAGGCCCAGCCCTCGAAGTAGACGTCCCCCCAGAGGTGGTTCGGCACGAAGCGGAGCTGCTGGCGCGCCGCCCCGGCGAGCTCGGCGCTCGGCCCCGAGGCGGCGAGCTCGAGGTGGCGTCGAGCGTCCGCCAACCGGCGCTCCGCGGTCGCGACGAAGCCGAGCTCGAGGTGGACCCGCTGTGGATCGGCGCCGAGCTCGAGCGCCCGCTCGAAGGCGCGGCGCGCTGCCGCGACGTCGCGTTCTGCCTTCGCA
>JAEZBP010000304.1 GCA_023427125.1 Pseudomonadota bacterium
CCACGAGCCGCGTCTTACCCGTGCCGCGCTCTCCGAGGATGAGCAGCGGCGCCCCGAGGACGCGGGCGTATCGTGCGAGGTGCTCGAACGCGATGCGGCGAGCGACGGAAAGTGCGGCCGGCTCATAGACGGCGAGGTCGGGCTCCACGCGTTGGTAGCGATGGATCTCGGCGAGATAGGTCGTGACGGGGAAGTCGACCGGATCGATCCGAGTGCGCTTCGTCTCTCTGCTGAGCTGCGATGACCACACGCGCGTGCCCTCGGGAAACGCGCCGCCGGCATGCAGGATCACGCTGTGCATCGCCGGCGTCCCGGGGGAGACGTTCACGTGCAGCTCACCTCCCGTCTCGCGGAGGCGTGGAAGCACGCGCTCGCGCACGCGCACATAGATCTCGGTGTGCTGGGTCGGGTCATCAAGGGGCACGTCGATGGGTTCGACCTCGGCGCCTTCGACGACCTTCGGCAGCGCTCGCTTGCCGCTGCCTTGCACAAGGTAGAGGACCTGCGTGATCGCGAATCGCCGATTCCGGAGCGCCTTGATCGCGTGCTCGAGCACCTCGATGCCGCCGCGCTCCGCGTGCCAGCAGAGGAGTGTTCCCGTGCGGCGGCTCATGGGCTCCCACCGTCAGCGAGCACGATGGTGGCGGCCTCGACCTCGGCCATCACCGCGCGCGCCTGCTCCAGCTCATGAGGGGAGCGCACGGCTACCACCAGTCGTCCGCTCGGCTCGCGGAACACGGGCGGCTCGTAGGAAACGGCTGGCTGATCTTTGTCCTCGGCGGGCCGTCGTCTCTCCTTCGCCTTCGACGCCAGCGCCGGCGCGACCGCCCGCCATGTACAGCGCAGCTCGTGGGCCAGTCGAGGCAGCTCGCCGCTCTCAGGAAGCGCGGGCCGCGGAGCCTCGAGCGCGGCGGCAGAGGCAGCCGTTACCGCGCCGAGGTCCACGTCGACCGACGCCTTGATCTCCGCGTCGACGAGCTGTCCCCGCTGCCACAGCATCACCCCGCCTGAGAGCGCGCCGAGGCGAGGCTTGGGGTCGAGCCGCCAAGCCGCCGCACAGCTCCAGCCCTCGAGCCGCTCGAGCACCTCCTGCGCGCGCCCGTCGGACAAGCGCACGCCGAGCTCGAACCCATGGTCCAGCCCGTCGCGCTGCAGGTTCGCGGACATGACCAGCGCCTGCCGCAAGTCGATCCAGATCGCCTTGGCGTGCAGCCACCGAAACCCGAGCACGGTCGCCCCGGCTTGGGCTAGGGCCAGGAGCGCCGGCATCGACGACGGCCGCACGCGGGCGAGCACCATGACGTCCAGGCCTTCGCTGGCCCGAGCGCAGAGCCGGTGCACGACCTCGTGGTCCTCGTCCCAGCCAAAGCTGCTGACGACAATGCGCGCCTGGGCGGCGTCGATGAGCCGCAGCGTCTCCTCGCGGAGGCTGTTGGTTGCCGCTGTCGTCGCGACCACCGCGGCGCCCGCCTCAGGGTGGGCCACCTTGCCGAGGGGCCTGGTGGCCTTGAAGCGGTCCCTGGGGTCGATCAGCTCGTGCTCGGCTGACTCCCACATCGCCCACTTGAGGTAGCCGGTCACCTCGATCGCCTCCGCGGCCGACAGCGTGACGGCGAGCTCCTCGTTCCGCTCGAGGGCCTCGGTCGTGAGGTTCGCGGTGAGCAGCATCCCTGCCGGCCGGGTCTCCGGATCGATCACGACGACCTTGGCGTGGAAGTGCGGAGCGGACCGAAAGAGCGCGTGTCCACCGAGGCGCGTGAGCATCGCCTTATGCTGCTCGAGCACCCGCTTGTCGAACTCGCCCTCGCCCTCCTCGCGCCCGAGGCGTGCCTCTGAGGCGAGCAAGACGTAGACGCGGACACCTCGCGCGGCGGCCTGGTGGATGGCGTCCTCGACCGCCGTGTCGGCGAGCAGGAAGCTCGACGTGACGATCTTCTCTTGGGCCTGCGAGAGCAACCAGACGACGGTGTTCGCCATCTCCCGGTTCCGGCCGGACTCGAACACGCTGCGGCCTCGCTCATCGCGCGCGGCTGCGGTCGCTTGCATGGCAGCCCATGCTGGCGGCAGCTCGTGCTGTCGCTGATCGACGATATCGACGAACGGCTTCTGCCAGCTGGAGTCGTTCTTCGCGGTCATCACAGCCTCCAATCTTCGGCGGCGACGAGGTGCCACGCGCTCGGTGTCGGTCGATCCGTCCGTACTCGCCAGGCCGCGTCAGCGAGCGCCTGCCTCGTGGGTGTCGGAGGGTGGAACTCGGAGAACGGCGCGACCGCCTCGGCCGTCCACGCCCTGAAGCGCTCCGCGGTCGCGTAGTCGCGGACGCGCGCGCGCAGCCGCCACTCCGCCCAGCGGGTGGCGTCGTGGGCCGAGCGCGCTCGAAGCGCGATCCCCTCGACCGTCGTGGCATCGAAGGTCCCGAGCGCCGCGATCTTGGGGCGCTTGAACGCGACCACGCGAATGAGAGACTCGCGCTCGCTCGCGGTCGCCTCCTCGAAGCCGACCCGCAGCGCGTGCGACGACGAGTCCCACTGCGACCACAGCCCCTCGGCATGCAGCAGCTGCATCCAGAGGGTATCGGGCCGGATCTTCGGTGCGTCGATGACGACGTTCACCCGCGCCCCGCCGAGTGTGCCGTCCACTCGCAACCGGGCACCGGAGACATCCCACACCGCTCGGAGCGTCGCCTCAGGCTCCGCCGCTTCCCCCTCGGCCTCGAGCTGATCGATGCGGAGCGGCGCGCCGCCGACGAGCGGGACGGCCACGACGCCGACCGCGTCACGTACCCACCGCGGCAGCTCCTCGAAGGGCCGCTCGCGCGCGTTCTCTCGCTCCTTGCCCCATACCTCGTCGTAGGCGGTTGGCTCCACCCATGGCTCGACGCGCAGGATGGGCGTGGCGAGCAGCGGGTCGTCGCTGGCCCAGACGGTCCAGGTGCCGTGCTCCGGGACGAAGACCTGCTTCGTCGCAAGCGCCGCCTGTCCCGACTCGGTCAAGCGGTACCGGCGGTCCCTCTGCTCGAGGAGCCCATAGAGCGCCGCGATCTGCAGCAGGCGCTGGGCGACGACACGGCGCGAGCCGGACTCGAAGAGCAGGTGCCCCGCGACGTCATCGGCGTCGGTCTCCCCGCGCTCTTGCGCCCGCAGCAGCACGGGCATCAGCTCGGGCCGCTTCGCCGCCTTGGCGACCTGGCCGATCACACGCCAACAACGGACCTCGACCGTGCGCTGAAGGTTGATGCTCTTCATGCCCGACCTCCCATGAGCTGCTGGTCCCAGGCCTCATGCGCAGCGAACACGCCAAGCGCGCTCGCCTTCGCGCGAGCCATCGCATTGCGGTCGCCGACGACGACCCGCTGGTAGCGCGCGCGGGTGAGCCCGACGTTCAGGCGGTTCGGGCTCTCGAGGAAGCTCGTCGGGCGCGCGCTCGCGAAGGAGAGCACGACGAGGTCGGCTTCGTGCCCCTGGAAGCGGTCGACGGTGCAGAGCTCGACCGTGACGTAGGGCCGACCCTTGGGCCCCCGCGTGAAGTGCCGCATCCCGTTCCCCTGTCGGCTCCAGCGCCGCAGGTGACCGCGAATCTCGCGCTCCTGACCTCGGTAGAACGTCAGCACCGCGACCTCCCAGGGGCGACCGTCACCGCGCGGGTTGTGCTCAGCCCAATTATCGAAGGCGCCGAGCTCGTCGAGCACCGCACGGGCCTCGGCCGGGTTCGAGTTGAAGCGACTGTTGAAGCCGCCGCGAACATCAAGCCAGACCGCGCGGTGAGCGTGGCGGCCGTACCCCCAGGCGCGCTCGGCCGTCATGTGGTCCGGGGTGAAGAGCGCCTCGCCGTCGTAGATGTGCTCGTGCGAGAACGCGGCGATCTCTGGGTGCATGCGGTGCTGCGTGCTGAGGCGCACGTGACGCGCTCGAAGCGCCGGCGACGGCAGCCCGTCGGAGAGCGCGGTCGCGGTCCCCTTCCGCGCGTTCGGGTCGCGCTCGAAGCCGTGCCGGAGCGACTCGAGGATCGAGGGCAGCGCGACCCGGCGCACGCGGTCGATCTCGTTCCAGACCCCCTCCGTGTTGACCCCGGTCTCCGCGGCCGGGAGGAGCGCGTCGATCTGCGTGCGGAGCCGCTGGCCCGTCGGACGGAAGCGCTGCTCGCTGGGCTCGACCTCCTGGGCGAAGCGCTGCTCGTAGAGGCGAGCGAGACGCCAGGCGACCTCGGAGGCCCACTCCGGCTGCTCCTCGCGTGCGCGCCCCGAGAGGCGGAGCCATGCGTCGGCCCTCCGCCGGAGCGCCTGCAGTCCATCTCCCGTGTGCCGCACGGTGGCGACGTCCAGCGGCAGCTCCTCGGTGCGGCGCTCGAGATCGGGACGCGCCCCGACGACCACGGCCGCGCTCCACACCTCGACGTCGACGCGCGCGTCCGCGAGTTCGACCTCGCGGGCAGCGGCCTGCGCGGCGTACACGTCGAGCGCCCTCCTCCCCTCGATCGACACCGCGGCCACCCTTCGCTTCCGCGCGTCGCCGTGGCCAGCCATGAAGACGTCGATGCAGGCGTTGCGGGTCGCCTCGTCTCCCAGACACGCCTCGACGTTCACAGCCATCGCGGCATCGTCGACGTAGGGCGACAGCTGCTTTGGGTCGCCGACGATCACCCACCGCTTCGCGAGTAGCGCGGGGACAAGGAACTCCTGGAAGGTCGTCTTGGACGCCTCGTCGACGATCAGCACGTCGAAGGTCGCGGCCGCGTGTCCGCTCGCCTTGATGTCCGGGTGCTGCAGGATGCCGATGGTCGTGCCGCAGACCAGGTTCGCGGCATCGAGCACCATGCGCTCGATCGTGGTCGTCCCGTGCCTGAGGGTGTCGAGCAGCGCCCGCTGCGACTCGGTGAGGCTGCGGCGCCCGTCGAGGTGTCGGAGGAGGCGCTCTCGCTCCGTCTTCACGAAGCGCTCGAGCTGCCAGGGGCCGGCCTTCTCGGAGACGTTCCTCCGCTCGCCGATCCGCACCGGGATGACGAGGTCGCGGTGCGGGTTGCGATCGTCCATCAGCCGATCGAGCACATTGTCGACAGCGACGTGGGTCGAGGCGCAGAGGAGCGCCCGCTTCCCCTGCTTGGCGAGCTGGAGGACCAGCTCGCAGATGGCGGTTGTCTTCCCGGACCCCGGCGGCCCCTCGAGGAACACGAAGTCGGGCGTCGCCAAGGCGATCTCGACGAAGCGGCGCTGCTCGTCGGTCCCGGGGCGCGCCTCATCGGTGAGCACCATCCAGCCTTCGCTATCGATCCAGGCCGGCTCGAAGGACGGCCACCGGGCGCGATCCACGGACTCCATCAGGCGCAGCAGCGGGAGGTGGAACGACGAAGGCGCGTTCTGCAGCGCCTGCAGGGCCCGAATCTGTCGGTGGAGGGTCAGCGTGTTCGGGCGCAAGAGCAGTTGCTCACCGGTCGGGCGGCGGTCGAGCAGGAGCTGGGACGTCTCGGGGTCCCGATCGAGCACGAGGAGCTTGCGGTCGTCCGCGAACTTCCTCCTCCCGTTGCGCCGTCGCTCGTTTGGATCGTCTGGCTCGTCGTCGACCATGTCGAACACGTCGCGGACGTTCTCGTCCATGAACGCGCGGAACGTCGACTCGGGCTCGTTCGGGCGGTCCTTGGGCTCCTCGAGCTGGGCCCAGAAGCCACGCACGCGGACGGCGTCGTCATCGTCCGGCGGGACGCCAGGCTTCCACGCGAGCCGCTTCACGGCGGCGTCGCTCTCCATGTAGTCCTTCGTTCGGCGGAGGAAGTCGTAGAACGTCTTCAGGCCGAAGAAGGCGTTCTTCATGAGGATGTCCGGTCGTCGAACATCCAGGTTCTGGTAGTGAAGTAGCGCCATGGGCTCACGCCTTCCGGGTGCCGGCACCGCGCCGCACCGTGGGTCCGCGCCACGGTGCGAGCGTCGTGCCACCAACCCTCGGCTCGGGAAGTGGCTGCAGGCGCAAGCCTCTCGTGGGTCCACGGTAGCAGAGCTGCGGGCGAGATGACCCGGCGCCGGGTTGCCTTCTACCTGGCACTCGACGACGGCCGGCGAGCTACTGTATTGCCTCAGATGGAATGCGACTTCCTAGTCCGGGGTTGAAGCTGCCCCGGGAGGGAGTCCGAGATGCCGAAGAAGAAGCGCCAGCACCGCTCGCCCGAGGAGAAGACTCGGCT
>JAEZBP010000305.1 GCA_023427125.1 Pseudomonadota bacterium
ATGGTGCGCCCGAGCTCACCGGCCGAGAACGCCGGGGCGCCCAGCGCGCGCTCGACCGCCTCGACGATCCCCGCCGCGTCGATGCAGCCCTCCGCGCCCGGCGCGCGCGACCACTCGAGCGTGATGCGCTCGCGCGTCGGCTGGGCGCGACCCGGCGCCGGCGCGATCAGGAGCAAGGCGAGCGTCGCTGCGCCAAAGCATCGGGGATGAGGCACGATCGGCGCGGAGTGTACGCGGCCCGAGCCCCTCGGGGGCTCTCCCGGCGACCGTCACGGCCTACGCCGGGAGCGGTCCGGTCTGAGGGTGCTGCCCGACCTCGTTGCGCTCCTTCCGGACCATCCGCCCCGTCCGCACGCCGACGAGGAACCAGCCGAGCGCGAGCACACCGATCGCGAAGATCGTGTCGCCGACCACGCGCAGCCACCGCAGCGTGTCCATCAGCGGCGTCTGCAGGAGCTCGGCCGAGCGCGCGTACCACATGCCCACCTTGACGCTGGCCCACGCCTGCAGGAGGCCGACCGGCAGGACGCTGATCAGCACCATGAGGGCGAGGCCGATGTTGATGCACCAGAACGAGAACGCCAGCGTCTTGGTGCGCCACTTCCGGTGCGAGGTCAGGCTGCGGAGGCAGAAGAGGATGAGCCCGATCCCGAGCATCCCATAGACACCGAAGAGCGCGGTGTGCCCGTGCACAGGCGTCGTGTTCAGACCCTGCATGTAGTAGAGCGCGACCGGCGGATTGATCAGGAAGCCGAAGATCCCGGCGCCGACGAGGTTCCAGAACGCGACGGCGACGAAGAAGTAGATCGGCCACTTGTAGGCGTCGACCCACGGCCGCATCCGCGACAGCCGGTAGTTCTGGTACGCCTCGAAGCCGATCAGCGTGAGCGGCACGACCTCGAGCGCGCTGAACACCGCGCCGATCGCCAGCACCGCCGTCGGAGTGCCCGAGAAGTAGAGGTGGTGGAACGTGCCGAGGATCCCGCCGGCGAGGAAGATGATCGTGGCGAAGAGCACGGCCGCGGTGGCCGTCGCCGTCCGCAGGAGCCCCATGCGCGTGAAGAGGAACGCGATGACCACGGTGGCGAAGACCTCGAAGAACGCCTCGACCCAGAGGTGCACCACCCACCAGCGCCAGTACTCGGCGACCGCGAGGTGGGTGCGCTGGCCGTACATCAGCCCGGCCCCGTAGAAGAGGGCGATCGCGGCGGAGGCCAGGACGAAGAGCGCGAGCAGCGGGCGATGATCGCCCGGCAGGCGGAAGACCGGATAGATCGCGCGCACCAAGAGGCCGAGCCAGAGGAAGAGCCCGATGAAGAGGAAGATCTGCCAGAAGCGGCCGAGCTCGATGTACTCCCAGCCGGAGTGACCGAACCAAAAGTTCGCCTCGAAGCCCATCTGCTGGCGCGTGCCGTACCAGGTGCCGAAGAGGGAGCCGGCGACGATGACCACGAGACAGACGAAGAGCAGGTTGACGCCGAGCTTCTGGAAGCGCGGCTCGTGCCCGGAGACCGCCGGCGCGACGTAGAGACCGGTGCCGAGCCACGCGGTCGCGATCCAGTAGATGCCGATCTGAAGGTGCCAGCTCCGCGTGACGGAGTACGGGAGCACCTCGGCGAGCGGGATACCGTAGAACTCCGATCCCTCGACGCCATAGTGGGCGGTGACGGCGCCGAGCAGCACCTGCACGACCAGCAGAATCGCCGCGACCCAGAAGTACTTCAGCGTCGCCTTCATCGAGGGGGTGGCCGCGAGCCCGAGCAGGGGGTCGGCGTCGGGCAGCGTGTCGGGTTGCTCCGCGTGCTCGTCGCGGTGGGTGGCGAAGTACCAGGCGAGCGCGCCGATCCCGGCGAGGAGCAGGACGAAGCTCAGCACCGACCACACGACGATCTCCGCCGTGATGGTGTTGCCGACCAGCGGATCGGGCGGCCAGTTGTGGGTGTAGGTCAGCTCCGAGCCGGGCCGCTCGGTGATGGACGCCCACGACGTCCACCAGAAGAACGCCGCGAGCATCTGGCGCCGCTCTGCGTTTGGCACCGACCCGGCAGGGATCGCGTAGGCTTCGCGCAGCGAGGCGAGCGCGGGGTCGTCGCCGAAGAGCGCCGTGTAGTGCGAAGCGACCTCGTCGAAGACCGCGGCGCGATCGCTCGAGATCCGGATCACGCCGTCGGCGTAGGTGTTCTCGCGCAGCTCATCCTGCAGGCGCTGGCGCATGGCCGCCTGCTGCCCCGCGTCGAGCTCCGCGTAGGCCGCCCCGTGCTCGGCGCGCGACCGGCGCTCGAGCAGCGCCGTCGACTCGCGGTGGAGCCAGTCGGCCGACCAGTCCGGCGCCACGTAGCCCCCGTGGCCCCAGATGGAGCCGACCTGCTGGCCGCCCATCGACTGCCACACGTTCTGACCGTCGAGGATGTCCTCGCGGGTGAACAGCGTCCTTCCGTCCTCGGTGACCACGCGCGCCGGAAGCGGCGGCGCCTGCTGGTAGATCTCGGAGCCGTAGTAGCCGAGCACCACGAAGGACCCGACGATCACGATGATGAGGGCGGCCCAGAGGCGTGAGAAGCGCATCCCGGGAGCCGCGGCAAGGGGCGTACCGCGCAGGGTGTCGCCACCGGACCGAGCCCCCATGGAGCGGCGCGCCACAGCGCGCGCGACGGGCCACGCTCGGGCGTCCTACGATGCGCGTCGATGACCTTCCTGGATCGTGTTCGGAGCGGGCTCGAAGCGCTGCGGGGGCTGCCCGACCCCACCCACGTCGTGTTCGGCGCGGGCTCCCATCGCTACGCGCTCTTGCCGGTGGTGTCGCGGAGCACCCTCGAGGCGGTGGAGCGCGAGCACTCGCTTCGTTTTCCCGAGGACTACCGGCGCTTCATGCTCGAGCTCGGCGGCGGCGGAGCGGGACCCTCGTACGGCTTGCTCCCCTTCGGGATGGTCGACGACGGCTACGGTCACGCGCCCTGGCAGACGTGGAGGCTGCGGCCGGGCGAGCCGTTCCCGCATCGCGAGGAGTGGAACGACGTGTCCATCCTCGAGATCGGCGCGCCGTCTCCGGACGACTTCGAGGACGACGCGGCGTACCAGGCCGCGTACGACGAGTGGCGCAGCAGCGACGCGGCGTACGAGCAGCAGAACGCGTACTGGGAGGCCGTCGGCACCCGGCGAGGCTGCATCCCGATCTGCCATCACGGGTGCGCGCTGCGCGACTGGCTCGTGGTGAGCGGCCCGGAGGCCGGGACCGTCTGGCACGACGCGTCGGCGGACACGATGGGCATCGCGCCGATCGCCGGGCCGGATCGTGCGCGCACGACGTTCGCCGACTGGTATCTCGACTGGCTCGAAGGCGCGCTCGCCGCGCTGCGCGCCGGTCGCTGATCTCCTCTTCGAGCGGCGCTGCGCGCTCCCCAACCGAGCGGGTGCTCGCTCCGGCCAAGCCGAGCTCTGCTCCGGCCAAGCCGGACTTCGCACCGGGCGAGCGAGATCGCGCTCCGGCCTCCCGGCCGCACGCTCCGGCCGGCCGATCGGCTTCCTCCCTGGGGCGACACGCCTCAGCCCCCCGGCGGCGGGGGCTCCCCCGGGGTGCCGAACGGACGGCCCCTGGCTTCCCCGCGGCGAATTCCGGGCACCCTCTCGCCCTCTCCCCCCCTCGGCCGGGCTCTCCCCCGGTCGGCGCCGGCTCTTTCGACCCCGGGAGGTGGCGGCCGGGAGGCAAGGGAAGACGCGCGGGGAGGCCGGGGGACGCGCCGACTTGGCCGGAGGAGAGATCGGCGCGGCCGGTGGAGCGGCTCCGCCGGCAGGTTCGCCCTCCTACGAGCTCGCGAATCTAATGGAGCGTCACTCGCCGCACGCCCTCTTGGATCAGGGCGGGGATCTGGAGGGCGGTGCGCACGGACTCGGCGTCGAGCCGCTCGAAGAGCACGGTGAGCTGGCCCTCGTAGAGGACGACGCCGGCGCCGGGGAGCGAGCAGAGGGCGTCGTGAAGGGCGCCGTCTTGCCACCAGTCGGACGCGCTCGGCTCGGAGCGGGTGTAGACGTCGAAGAGGCCGTGGCCGTCGCCCGCCGGGCGCGGGCGACCGTACTGCGTGCGGAGCGCGTCGATGTCGCCGACCCAGAGCGCGGCGTTCGGCGCGATCATCGCGTCGGGGATGCGACAGCGGAGGCCGAGCAGGCCGTCGAGGCCGCGGCTCACGTGGTTGTCGCAGTCGATCTCGACGAGGACGCCCGCCGTCTCGCCGCGCAGGCGCGGCCAGCCTTCTTCGTTCGGCACGACGGCGAGCCCGCCGACCTCCGCGGCGACCGCGCGGAACTCGGCCCACACGCGCTCTTGTACGTCGTCCCCCTGCGCGAGCAGCCGCGGCCTCAGCGCGGCGACGGCCGCGGCCACCGTCAGCGCGAAGGCGAGCGCCACGACGATCCACAAGACCAGCGTCATCTCTTGCAGGTTGTACCCCGACGGCACGCGGCGCCAGCGCGCGAGAGGGGACGTGGCAGCGCGCGTCGCGAGAGCGCCGGCGCTCAGCGCCGAGGAGGGACGACCTCCGAGAGGACAGGCGCACCGATCCGGCTCGCGCCGCTCACGAAGCTGTCGTAGGGTCCGCGCCCTCATGCGCGCCGACCCGCTGTTTGGGCCCGCCTCCGAGGTCGACCTCGAGGGCTTCTTGCGAGAGATCCGCGCACTCCGTGCGGAGATCCGCGCGGACCTCGGCCCCGACGATCGGGCGCACCTCGAGCTGATGGAGCGCTGCGGGCGGGCCGCCACCGCGCTCGGCCTCGCGACCGCGTGGATGGGGCCCAACCCGGTGAGCATGCTCGGCCTCGCGCTCGGCCGCAGCGTGCGCTGGATGCTGATGCACCACATCGGCCACCGCGGCTACGACCGAGTCCCCGGGATCGCCCCTCGACACACCAGCGCGGTCTTCGCGCGCGGCTGGCGCCGCTGGCTCGACTGGCCCGACTGGATCCACCCGGACGCGTGGTGCCACGAGCACAACGTGCTGCACCACTCGTTCACCGGGGAGGACGACGACCCCGACCAGTTCGAGCGCAACACCGAGTGGGTCAACGAGCTGCCCAAGCCCGCGCGCTGGGCGCTGCTCGCCGGGCTCACGGCGACGTGGCGCCAGAGCTACTACGCGCAGGGGACGATGCGCGAGTGGATGTCGCGCAAGGGAGCGAAGCCAACAGACGGTGAGGTCCGGCGCGCGGTCCTGCTGAAGTGCTGGCTACCCTACGCCGCCTATCACCTCGCGGCGCTGCCCGCGCTCTACGCGCCGCTCGGTCCGCTCGCGGTCGGCAGCGCCGCGATCAACTCGCTGTTCGCCGACGTGCTGACCAACGTGCACACCTTCCTCGTCGTCGGGCCGAACCACGCGGGCGAGGACCTCTTCCGCTTCGACGCGCGGCCGAAGGACAAGGCCGAGTACTACGCGCGCCAGGTGTGGGGCTCGACGAACTACGCGACCGGCACCGAGCTCATCGACTTCCTGCACCTCTTCCTGAACTACCAGATCGAGCACCACCTCTTCCCCGACGTGCCGATGCTGCAGTACCGCAAGGTGCAGCCCAAGGTGAAGGCGCTCTGCGAGCGCTACGGCCTGCCCTACGTCCAGGAGAGCGTCTTCACGCGCTTCCGGAAGATGGCAGACGTCTTCGTCGGCGATGCGGTCATGAAGCGGGCGTGAGCGGTATGCTCCGCGCCGCATGACGAACGCACCGCCGCTCGCCGGCCTCAAGGTCCTCGACTTCAGCCAGAACCTGCCCGGGCCCTACGCGACCTTCCTGCTCGCGGGCTGGGGCGCGGAGGTGATCAAGGTCGAGCCGCCGAAGGGCGACCCCGGCCGCTTCATGGAGCCCTTCTTCTCGATGGTGAACCGGGGCAAGCGGAGCGTCGTGCTCGATCTGCGCGCGCCCGAGAGCCGCCCCGCCGTCGAGGCGCTGATCCGCTGGGCCGATGTGCTCGTCGAGGGGTTCCGCCCGGGGGTCATGCAGCGGCTCGGCTGCGGCTTCGAGCGCGCGCGCGAGCTCAACCCGCGCATCGTCTACTGCTCGATCAGCGCGTACGGACAGGGAGGGCCGCTCCGCGATCACCCGGGCCACGATCTGAACCTCCAGGCGCTGAGCGGCGTGTGCCACCTCGAGCGCGACGCCGAAGGCGAGCCCCGCGGGACCATGCTGCCGATCGCCGATCTCTCGAGCTCGCTCCTCGCCGTGAGCGGCATCTGCGCCGCGCTCGCCGACCGCCGCGAGGCCCGCTACCTGGACGTCGCGATGGCCGACGGGGTGCTGTCGTGGTCGAGCGTGTGGGGGCGCGGGGTGGACCTCGCCAGCAACGCGCGGCGCGGGCTCGGGTCGGGGCCGATCGTCGAGGTGCTCACCCGGCCGCTCGTGGCGTTCCTCGAGCGGGCGAAGCTCTACGCGATGCCGCACTACGGCGTCTTCCGCGCGCGCTGCGGGCGCTGGCTCACGCTCGGGATCGTCGACGAGGGGCACTTCTGGAAGGCGCTCGTGGAGGAGCTCGATCTCGCGCCCTTCGCCAAGCTGCCGATGCCGGCGCGCATCGCCGCCGGGCCCGCGTTGCGGCCGCTGATCGCGCGCCGCCTCAAGCCTGTCTCTTATACAAAACTGACGCTGCCGACGAATTAGACGGTGTAGA
>JAEZBP010000284.1 GCA_023427125.1 Pseudomonadota bacterium
TCCGTCGCCCGCGCGCCCGGCGTCGCGCTGGCGCGGCGGGCTCGGGCTCACCGATCCGCCCGGGCGAGCGAGCTCGAAGCGCGGCGGGTCCCTCCGTGGCTGTGCGCCCTCCATCAGCACGCACATCGTGCCGCCCACACACCGCGAGCCGATCGGGCAGCCCGCCTCGTCCGTGCAGTGGGGGGCAGGCTCGGCTTCGAGGTCGTCTTCGCAGCCGAGCGCGAGCGCGCAACCCAGGACGAGGACGAGCGCCGAAGGGAGTGATCGCATGCCCGCGATGAGGAGCAGCGCGCATGCCAGCGACGAGGCCGTAGACCCTCCGCCGGGGCCGCGCGTCTCTGTCGGCCCTGTCCGGACCGATCCTCGGACCGGGAGAGGAGATCACGTGAGAGCACGGCTTTGGTCGATCTTGGTCTTGGCTTGCGCGGGCTGCGGAGGCGCGCCTCCGGCCGATGCTCGGCCCCACGACGACCCCGAGCTCGTCGTGCTCGATGGCGACGTCGGCAACGCGTACGTGCTCGCAGGCGAGCCCTCCGAGGTGATCACGCGCCTCCGCGTCTCGACCCGCGCGATCGAGGGCGCGGCGCGACCGCCGATCAACCTCGCGCTGGTCGTCGACACCTCCGGCTCGATGATGGGCGAGCCGATCGACGACGCGCGGGACGCGAGCCTCGCGCTCCTCGACGCGCTGCGCCCCGAGGATCGCCTCTCGGTGGTCGCCTTCCACTCGGAGACCGAGGTGCTCCTCCCCTCGACGCCGCTCACGGGCGCCGACCTCGGCGCGCTGCGCGCGCAGATCGGCCGCATGGAGGCGCGCGGCACGACCGATCTCGCCGGAGGGCTGCGCGCCGGCCTCGAGCAGCTGATCGCGCGCTTCGAGCCGCGCGGCATCAACCGCCTGGTCTTGTTGAGCGACGGCGTGCCCAACGATCCGAGCTCGATCCTCGCGCTCGCGCAGGCGGCCGGCGAGCGCGGAATCCGCATCACCGCGCTCGGGCTCGGGCTCGAGTACGACGAGACGCTGCTCGGGCAGATCGCGCAGGTCTCGAACGGCCGCTTCCACTACGTCGAGGAGAGCGCGAGGGTGGCGGAGGTCTTCCGCG
This sequence comes from Pseudomonadota bacterium, assembly GCA_023427125.1. Taxonomy (GTDB): domain Bacteria; phylum Myxococcota_A; class Polyangia; order Polyangiales; family Sandaracinaceae; genus JAEZBP01. The sequence continues at coordinate 1,104 of JAEZBP010000284.1, forward strand.
ACGAGGTGCTTCGCTTCGAGCGGCTGCTCGCGCGCGACATGATGCTCGAGCTGCGCCCGGGGCCCGGCGTCTCGATCGAGGGTGTGGTCGGGCAGCCGGTCGCGACGAGCGGCGGCGGCGTGCAGATCGCGCTCGGCGACCTCTCGGAGGGCGAGGAACGCGACGTGATCGTCCGGCTGCGCGCCCAGCCGCGGCGGGCCGGGGCGACGCTCGAGCTGATGGACGCGGTGCTGCGATTCCAGGACGCGGTGGTCGACGCGGGCTCGCTCGAGCGGCGCATCTTCGTCGGCGCGCGCGCCACCGACGTGCCCGCGGAGGTCGAGGGCGGGCGCAACGCCGACGTCGAGGGCACCGCCATGCGGATGATGGCGGCGGTGACGACGGTGGAGGCGATCGCGCGGGCCCGCGAGGGTGAGGTGACGGCCGCGAGGCAGCTCCTCGACCAGGCCGCCGCGCGGGCCGCGGCGGTCGCCGAGCAGTCGAACGACGCGGCGCTGCGCCTCCAGGTGTCCGAGATGCGCGTGCTCGGCGAGGCGCTCCCCACGGTGAGCGCCCGGTCCGACTCCCCCACCGCCGAGGCAGCCGAGCCCGCCTCGGTGATCCGGCGCAGCCACGACAGGGCGATGGGCGTGCTCCAGGGCTCTCGCTGAGTCGGGTCAGCTGGCCTTCTCGACGGCGCCGTACTGCGCGGCCTTCGCGTCCCACGGATCGAGCGCGACGATCATGCGGGCCACCGTGCGGGCGCGACCGAGTGCGCCCGCCTGGCGGTGGAGGTACATGCCCTGGCGGAGGGCGTGGATCGCCTCCGGCGTCCGCCGGGCCCGCCGCAGCATGTCGCCGAGGGCGACCCACGAGCGGGCGTCACCCGTCAGCGCCACCCGCTCGCGCAGCGCGAGCGCGGCCTTGCGGTACTCGCCCTTCCGCGCGTGGCGACGAGCTCGCCGCGTGAGGACCTCCACCCTGTCGTCCTGGCTCGCCATGCTCATCGCCGAATCGCACCGAGATGTGCAAGGCACGATCCACGTCGAGTGGACCCGCCTCGGCAAGAGAGGTGGGGGAGAAACGCGACAGACGGCAAGTTCCCGACGCTCTATTGCTGGCGCGCGGCACTCGGACGCGCGGCCGAGCGGAGCGGCCCTGGTCGAGGATCACCGGTCGGTGATCACAGCTCGGCGATGGCGCCGAGCACCTCCTCGACATGGACCGCAGGGTCGACGTCGGGGAAGACACGCGCGATCCGACCCTCGGCGTCGATCAAGAAGGTCACTCGCGCGGCCATCCCCATTCGCGTGGGGACGCCATAGAGGCGGAGCACGTTCTCGTCAGGATCGGCCAGGAGCGGAAAGGGTAGATCGTGCTCGTCCGCGAAGTGGCGGTGGGACCAGACGTCGTCGGTGGAGACGCCGATCACGACGGCGCCGGCCGCCTCGAGCCGGTCCCAGGCGTCGCGAAACGCGCAGGCCTCTTGGGTGCAGCCGGGCGTGCCGTTGCGCGGATAGAAGAAGAGGACGACCGGCCGCTGGCGCGCGAGCAGGCGGAGCTGCCGCACCTCGCCGCTCTGGTCCATCGCCATGAAGTCGGGCGCCTCGACCCCCTCGCGCAGGAGCGTGCCGGCCGACTGGGCGCCGCCGCAGGCCGAAGCGAGCAGCGCGAGAGACACGAGGAGAGAGCGCTTCTTCACGGTGTGAACCAGAGAGCCGGCGGCGAGGCGCCGTTACAGGATGTACTGATCGCCGAGGCGGCAGATCTCGATGTCTTGGCTGTGGAGTCGGGTGAGCTGCTTCTCGACCGGCTGCTCGAAGACCGGCTTGATGTGATAGAGCAGGATCGGCAGCCCGCGCTTGCTGTCGAGCTTCGCGAGATCGGCGCCGAGCGTCTCGGGCGTGTGGTGCCCGGAGATCTTCGCGAGCTGGTGGTGCTCGTCGGGGAACGACACCTCCATCAGCAGCGCCTTCAGATCGTCCTGCTGGTCGAGGACCTCCCAGAGCCGATCGGTCGGGCCCGTGTCGCCGCTGTAGGCGATGGACCCCGAGGGGGTCTCCACGAGGAACGCGCTCGTGTCGATGGTGTGGTTCACCATGATGGCGCGCACCCGCATGCCGGCGATGTCGGAGGGCGCCTCGGGGGTGAGGGTCTCGAAGCGGATCGTGGGGCCGACCGCGGTCTCGATGCGCGAGAAGTCCGGCCAGATGAGGTCGTTGAAGAAGTGCTGCTTGAGGATCGCGATCGTCTGCGGGACGCCGACCACGGTGATGGTCGGGCCGCCCTGCTGGCAGCGGTTGTCGGCGAGGGTCGCGAGGTCTTTGATGTGATCGAGGTGCGCGTGGCTCACGAGCACCGCCTCGATGCGCTGCTGATCCTCGAGCGTGAGCATGCTCGTCACGGCGCCGGCGTCGAGCGCCACCCGGCCGTCGAGCAGGAAGCTCGAGGTCTTGTGGTGCGGCGTCTCTCCGCCATGGCAGCCGAGGATTCGGAGCTCCATCAGCCCTCTCCGAACTTCTCGCGCATCTCGAGGAACGCGTAGAACTCCTCGAGCCGAGCCACCTGCGTCACGATGAGCCCGCGCTCGGTCGGCTCGACGATGCGCAGCCGGTGGAGGCGCTTGAGCACGTCGACGGTCTCCTTCTCGTCGAGGCCCACCTGCTCGGCCAGCTCCGCCGACCCCATCGGGACCAGCACCGAGCCGTCCGGCTGCGGCTCGCCCCGGGTCTCGGCCTCGCGGCTCAGCCCGAGGATGACCCGCGCCTTCGGGTCGCGGTGCATGAGCACCTCGATGAGCTCGTTGGCCGAGTCGAGCCGCCGCGCGAGCTTCTTCACCATCCGCACCGCGATCTCCGCGTTGCTGACGACCATCTGCTCGAAGGTCCGCGCGCCGAGCACCAGCACCCGCGAGGGCTCCTCCACGATCGCGGTCGCGTTGCGCGGCTTCGCGTTCAGGATGGCCATCTCCCCGAAGAACTCGCCGGCGCCGAGGATGGCGAGCGTCTTCTCCTCGCCCTTCACCGTCTTGGTGATGCGGACCGCCCCGGACTGGAGGACGTACATGGTGTCGCCGCCCTCGCCCTCGCGGAAGAGCACCTCTCCGGGCTCGCAATCCCGACCGAATCGCGCAAAGAGCTGGTCGCTTTCGGCCATGGTGGGTGGGGCGGGACTCGAGATCCGCCGCTCGCGAATGGGGGGGGAGCCTACTGAGCTTTCAGGGGCG
>JAEZBP010000349.1 GCA_023427125.1 Pseudomonadota bacterium
CGCCCCTCCTTGCGGGCGCGGCCGCGCTCGTGTTCCGTCAGCGGTTCTCTTCGACGTCCTCGGCGAGGTAGCTGAGGATGACCTCGTCGAGGCTCTTCTCGCTCAGCAGATCGCCGCCGAAGATCGACTCGGACGCCGGATCGGGGCGCGCCGCCGGCTTGCTCGAGCGGCTCGCCCGAGCGGTCGTCACCGCGATTGCGGGGCGCGTGGGGCCGTAGCGGCCGGGGTTCGCGGGCGTCTCGCGCGGCTCGGGGGCGGGGGCTTGCTTCGCCTCGGCTTCCGCGAGGCGGGCCGCCGCCGCTCGCTCGAGCGCGTCGACGTCCACGTCGCCGCTCACGGGCGCGCCGCTCGCCGGCTTCTCGGCGTCGTCGTCGACGCGGATGTCCAGCGCGGCGATCGCCTTCGCCCCCGCCGCCTCGTCCTCGTCGAAGAGACCGTCGCGCAGGGCGATGAAGATCGCCTTGTGGGACTGCTGCATCAGCTTCTTGACCAGCTCGGGGTAGCCGGCGGTGCCGATGCGGTCCTTGTAGGTCGTCTTCTTGGACGCGATGATCCGCCCACCATCTGCGAAGAGGTGGGTGAAGATGTGCCCGTGGGTCGCTCCAGAGTCCTCCGTCTGGATGTGGTAGAGCTTCCCGTGATGGCGGACGTTGGTGTTGTATCCGAGGAGAGGTGACCCGGCCATCGTTCGCGTTCTCGGTCCTGCTCAGCGGAGCAGGGTCTCCAAGGTACCACGGGCCCAGCGCTCGCGTCACGACGATCGACGCCGTCTCTCTACGGGGCGCCGCAGGCGAGCCACTCGCCGAGGCGCTCGCGCTCGAGGGTGCTCGGCGCCGGATAGGAGCGCGGCATGTCCTCGTTGATCGCGTCGGGGCCGGCCGCGGCGCGCAGATCGATCTCCTCGATCGCGCGCACGATCATGGCCCTGTCGTCGTAGGTGTGGCTCGAGGGCGCCCCCTGTCGCGCGCCGCCGCGCACCGAGGACGCGTGGCAGGTCTGGCAGTACTGCTCGAAGAACGCGCGCCCGAACGACTCGTAGGTCAGCGTCGAGGCGGGCGGGCAGCTCGAGCCGGTCGGGGCGAGGGTGGCCGCGTCGGGGATCGGCGGCCTCGAGGGCCCGCACGCCAGCGCGCTCAGCCCGAGCAGCACGATCCAGCGCGCCATTGGCGGATCAATGCCCGCCGTCGTGTCCGGTGCCGCCATCGGCGTGCGCGGCCGCCTCGCAGAGCGCGACGCACTCGGCTTCGATCGGGTCGCAGGCGGCCGCGGTGGGCTCGTCGTGCGCCGTCTCGTGGCACTCGTTGATGCGTCCGCTGCCGGGGTCGACGTCGTGGCAGACGTCGATGATGTTCTGGCAGGACTCCGGGTGCTCGTGGGGGGGCTCGCCGTCACACGCCGCGAGCGCGAAGAAGGAAGCGCCGATCAGGAGGAGGGAAGCTCTCATGAGGCGCCCAACATAGAAGCGAAGCGGGCCTCGGTCCATTCACGGCCAGAGCGCGCGGTGGAGGTGGGCGCCGAGGTCGTCCACCGCGTGGGCCGCCGCGTCCACGAGCCCGCCCATGGCGGTGAACCCGTGGATCAGGCTGTCGTAGCAGCGGCTGGTCGCCGGCACGCCGGCCGCGCGCAGGGCGTCGGCGTAGGCCTCTCCCTCGTCTCGCAGCGGATCGAAGCCGGCGGTCACGACGTGCGCCGGCGGCAGGCCCGCCAGATCGCGAGTGACGATCGGGGATCCCTTCGGGTCGCGCATGTGCGCCGGGTCGCTCACGTAGTTGGCGAGGAACCAGTCCATCAGCGACTCGGTGAGGAAGTACCCGCTCCGGAACGTGCGATGCGACTCGAACGAGCGCGTGAGATCCACGGCGGGGTAGATGAGCAGCTGGAACGAGGGCATCACGCCGCCCTCGTCGCGCATCACCTGCGCCACGACCGCGGCGAGGTTGCCGCCGGCGCTGTCGCCAGCCACCGCGACGCGCGACGGATCGATGCCGAGCGCGCTCGCGTTCGCGACCGTCCAGCGGAACGCCGCGCACGCGTCGTGGGCCGCGCAGGGGAAGGGGTGCTCCGGCGCGAGCCGGTAGTCGACGGCGACGACGACCGAGCCCGATCGCAGGGCGAGCGCCCGACAGAGCGCGTCGTGGCTCTCCAGATCGCCGATCACGAACCCGCCGCCGTGGAAGAAGACCGTGGCCGGCAGGACGCCGCCGCTCCTCGGCGTGTAGATCCGCACCGGGAGATCCGCCTCGGGCGTGTCGATGCGACGGTCCTCGACCCGATGGAGCGGGGGTGGCGAGAGCTTCCCGAGGTCGGCCTGGGCCCGCAGCTCCGTCCGTGCGCGTGTCGGGCCGAGCTGATCGAGGGTCGGGCGGCCCGCGCGCGCGAGGATGCCGAGCATCACGTGGGTCTGCTCGTCGAGCGGGGCGCCGCGATCGTTTCGCGGCGGCGCGCCGAAGAGCGGGACGGACGTCGAGAGGGCCGCCTTCGCGAGCTGCTGGAGGAGCTTCGGCATGGGCCTGGGTTCATACCCGTCGCGGCGCAGCGGCGCACGCTCGGCTTGACGCGAGGGGGCGGACGCTCTTGACTTCGAGGCGCATGGAAGACACCGCACCCGCGGAGATGCCGGCTCCGGGCGTCCGGCAAGGCCGCGGCCCCGCGTTCGGGGCGGACCTCGTAGGGCAGGGCTCCTGGCTCTCGATCCTCGTGTGGCTGGTGCTCCTCTCGGGGCCGCTCGCGGTGGTGATCACCGCCGCGTTCCTCGCGCCGGCGGCCGAGGGCCACGGCACCCACACCCAGCTCGGCCTGCCGCCCTGCGGCTTCCTCGTCTACACGGGCTACCCGTGCCCGGGCTGCGGCCTGACGACGGCGTTCGCGCACATGGTCCGCTTCGAGGTCGTCGGCGCGTTCCACTCGAACCCCTTCGGCATCCCGCTCTTCTTGTGCACCCTCGCGATGATCCCGCTCGGCGTCTTCGCCATCGTGCGCCGCATGCCGGTCGTCGACACGCTCGATCGCCTGCACGCGGAGAAGATCGCGATCGTCCTCTCGGTCCTCTCCATCGGGGTGTGGCTCACCAAGGTGGCGATGCAGTACTTTGCGGCCTAGGGCCGCTCGCCAGCAGCCCGGGAGGAATGAGCGGGCATGAGCCGGGCGGTTCGTCGAAAGGCACGCGCGCTGGAGGTCGGCGCGATCGTGGCCGGCCGCTACCGGCTCGAGCAGCACCTCGGCGAGGGCGGGATGGCCGAGGTCTTCCGCGCGGAGGACCAAGAGACCGGCCGGCGCGTGGCCGTGAAGGTGCTGCGCGCGGACATCGCGACCAACCCCGAGGCGGTCGAGCGCAGCAAGCGCGAGGGCGAGCTCCTCAGCCAGCTCGACAACCCCGCGATCGTCAGCGTCGAGACCTGGGGCGAGCTCGACGACGGAGGCGTCTTCCTCGTCATGGAGCTGCTCGAGGGGGAGACGCTCGGCACGCGCATGCGCCGGGGCTTGATGGATCCGGCGGAGGTCGCGCCGGTCGTCGCCGGCACGTGCGCGGGGCTCCATGCGGCGCACGCCCGCGGCATCGTCCATCGCGACCTGAAGCCCGACAACATCTTCCTCTGCCCGACCGACCACGGGCTGCAGGTGAAGCTGCTCGACTTCGGGATCTCCAAGGTCTACGGCGGCGAGAAGCTGACGCAGACCGGCGAGGTGCTCGGCACCCCTCGCTACATGAGCCCCGAGCAGCTCGGCGCCGAGCCGGACGTGGACGCGCGGGTCGACGTCTACGCGCTCGGCGTGATCATCTACGAGGCCCTCGCCGGCAAGCCGCCCTTCCTCGGCTCGACGCCGACCGACCTCATCATCGCGATCCTGAACGGCAAGGTCGCGCCGCTCCGCTCGGTGCGGCCGGAGCTCCCGTCCGGCATCGAGGCGGTGGTGATGCGCGCGATGAGCCGGGTGCGCGCGGCGCGCTTCGACACCGCGATGGCGCTCGCGGAGGCGTACATCGAGGCGGCCGGTGGTGTGGCCGCGGTGCGCGGCGAGCAGCGCCGCGGGATGGCC
>JAEZBP010000377.1 GCA_023427125.1 Pseudomonadota bacterium
AGCCTCTCCACCTCGGCCGTCGTCTGGTCGACGACGGTCCGCCGGTTCACCACGTAGACCAGCCGACGCGGGACCGGTGCGCCGTCGTTCCGTGCAAGGAGCCACACCGCGATCACCGACGTCTTCCCCAGCCCCGTCGGCACCTCGCACCGCGTCGGCGCCTCGTCCCGCATGAAGCGGCGGTACAGCTCGCGCTGCCAGGGAAATGGCGGATGGCCCGTCAAGAGGGCGAAACGCTCGTCAAACGCGCCGGTCACCGGCACCTCCTCCGCATGGCACACCCAGATCGCGACTGGCGGCCGGTCGTGCACGTTCGATCGACTCGCGCCCCCCTACCCGGTCTTCCTGTCGGCCGGCGGCTCCGTGCCGTCGTAGGGCGGGGCCAGCGTTCCGTCGGGGCGCAGGATGCCCGATCTCACGAAGGTCGCTCGCACCTCGGCGATGCTCATCGCTCGCAGCCGGCGGATGACACGCTCGGTCACCGCTGCGTGCGGGACGGTCGGACGTGTGAGCTTCTTCGGCGCCACGCCGATAGCTTGGCTCAGGTTCACGCGCGTCCCACGGGTTCCGCCCCCACATGAGCACCGACCTTACTGGAGGACGCCGAATCAGCGCTAGCACAAAAATCCGAAAATGCTTCAGCATGGTCTCGCGCGGTCGGGGCAGGACGCGGCTCCCCCGGCCGAACTGACGCTCGCTGCATCGTTTTCTCTCGATCGGCGACGGCCTGGAGGGCGCCAGCGCGGCGGGCGGCGTCAGCGTTGGGGAATATCCCCCACTCGACGGTCAGTCGCGCGGCCGAGTGATTCCGGAGCCTGACTTCACGCTCCCGCGTCACTCCCGAGTGATTCCGGAGCCTGACTTCGGGCTCCCGCGTCACTCCCGAGTGATTCGGGAGACCAAAAGTGTGACAGGCTGTCACTCCCGAGTGATTCGGAAGACCAAAGTTGGGCTCCCCCATCACTCCCGAGTGATTCGGGAGACCAAAGTTGGGCTCCCGCATCACTCCCGAGCGCCGGGGTGGCCTCCGCCGGGCTCTCGCGTCACTCGGGAGCGCCGGCGCGACCCGCGCCGTCCGCCCGATCACCGCGGCGCGGGGATGAAGCCCCGAACGGCGCGACGCCCGAGGCCGGTGTCGGCCCGTCGTCCATCACGCGCTCCGGCGCGCTCGCGGCGCCCCGAGAGAGAGCAGGCCGTCGCCCCAGAGGCGCGTCACCAAACGGTGATAAGCTCGGTGCCATTGCCAACAAACGATCGAGCAACGCAAAAAAGTGCTTGCATGACACACGGACAGCCTGCATCGTGTCTGCTTCGGGGAGCGTTCGTTGGGGGACGCCTCGAGCGGGAGTGGGTGGACGCGGCCTGCCTCTCCTCGCAGCAGGTGGTGGGAGGTCGCAGGAGGGAGATCGAGCCATGGCGCTCATCAAGCTGTCCAATCGGGAGATGGTCAAGCTCGGGCAGGATCTGTTGCAGACGGGCGGCAAGCAGCGGGAGAAGCTGGATGCGGTGGACGCCGCGCGCGCGCTCATCCCCACGCTGGAGAGCTCACTGAGCCTGCTCGTTCTCTCCGAGGCACCGAGCAACTCCGAGATCGCTCGGCTCACCTCGCAGCTCACGTTCGTCGACGGCCGTCATGACAGCTTGGTGCGCGCGATCGACGGTCGCTGCGAGGCGGAGCAGGACGCGACGACCGACCCGGAGGTGCACGAGATCATGGCGCAGGTCCGCCTCGCGGTGTTCCTGTCGGGACGCAGCATCATCGTCGCCTCCTACATGGAAGAGGCGGGCGAGGTGCGCTTCCGCGAGGCGCGCGTCACGCCGGCGATCCGCAAGGTCTTGAAGAAGCTCAAGACCTACGAGGGCCGCACGCTCGAGGAGCTGTACGACGAGCTCCAGGCCGTCGCGACGGAGATCGGCGTGCTCGAGAAGCGCCGCCAGGAGCTCGGCGAGGAGGGCGAGATCATCGTCAAGAATCGCGCGGCGCGCTTCCAGTGGATTCGCGGCATCAACGCGCTGATCGCGGTGCTGGAGAGCCAGGGCATCGATCCCAACACCATCATCGGGCCGATCCGCGAGGCCGAGGCGAAGGCCGAGCGTCGCGGCGGCGCGAGCACCGGAGGCGGGACCAACGCGACCAACAGCAACGCGACCGGCACCAACGCGACGGACACCGGCGCGACTGACACCCGCGCGACCGACACCGGCGCGACCGACACAGAAGCGAAGGACGTGCTGGATCCGCCGGTCCCGACCGACGTCGCCGATCCGGTGGACGCCGAGAGCTGAGCCGGGCTCGCATCTTCCAGAGAGAGAGAGAACGACACGCAGGGCCATCGCGGAAGCGAGGGACCCTGCGTGTCTGTTTGAACGTGTCTGTTTGAACGACGCCATTGCGCGAGCAACTCGCGCGGTGGCATGATGGCCGCCATGGGGGAGGAGTCGACCAAGCCGGCATCCATCGAGGGCGCCGATCGTTCCGAGGCGGACCGACCGAAGGCGCTCAAGCGCTTGCCCATCGCGTCCGAACCGCCCGAGCTCGTGCCGGCGCGCATGATCAACGAGGTGCTCTACTGCGAGCGGCTCGCGTACCTCGAGTGGGCGCAGACCGAGTTCGCCGACAACGTCTACACGGTGGACGGGCGCGTGGTGCACCGGCGCGTCGACTCGGGCAAAGGCAAGCCCATGCCCGACGAGGACGAGGACGAGCCGCCGCCCTTCACCGCGCGCTCGGTGCACCTCAGCTCGGAGCGGCTCGGGCTCACCGCGAAGATCGACGTCGTCGAGGGCGAGGACGGCAGCGTGGTGCCCGTCGAGTACAAGCGCGGCGCCGTCCCCGACATCCCCGGCGGCGCGTACCTACCCGAGCGCGCGCAGGTCTGCGTGCACGTCTTGCTCCTGCGCGAGCACGGCTATCGCTGCGAGCGCGCGGAGATCTGGTACGCGAAGGATCGGCGCCGCGTGCCGATCGAGATCACCGAGTCGCTCATCGAGCGGACGATGGCGGCGGCGGCGCGGCTGCGCGAGCTCGCGTCGCGCGGCGAGCTGCCCGAGCCGCTCATCGACAGCCCGAAGTGCAAGGGCTGCTCGCTCGTCGGCATCTGCCTGCCGGACGAGGTGCACCTCTTGCGCGGGTTGCGCGGTGAGCCGATGGACAAAGAGGTCGAGGAGCCCGCGCAGCTCACGCTCTTCGGCGACGCGTTCGGCCCGCTCGAGCGCGACGCGTGGGGCCTGGCCGGCGACGATCCCGAGCCGGAGCCGGCGCGGCAGGTGCGCCACCTGACGCCGGGGCGCGACGAGCGGGTGCCGCTCTACGTACAGGCGCAGGGGGCGCGGCTCGCGCTCGACGGGGATCTCTTGCGCGTGATGGCGGGCGGCGCGAACGCCGTCGACGCGCGCCTGCCGCAGACCTCGCACATCGCGCTCTTCGGGAGCCCGCAGATGAGCACCCAGGCGCTCGCGGCGTGCATGGAGCGCGACATCACCGTCGTCTTCTTCAGCACCGGCGGGTGGTTCCGCGGGCGCACCGTGGGGCACGGCTCGAAGAACATCGAGCTGCGCATCCACCAGCACCGCGCGGCCGACGATCCGGCGCGCGCGCTCGCCATCGCCCGTGTGATCGTCGCGGCCAAGATACGCAACTCGCGCACCCTCTTGCGGCGCAACCACGAGGTGCCCGACCCCGTGCTGCTGAACGAGCGCGAGTCGCTGGCCAAGAAGAGCGAGGTGGCGCCCTCGATCGCGTCGCTGCTCGGGCTCGAGGGGACGGCGGCGCGCGAGTACTTCGGCGCGTTCGGGGGCATGCTCAAGGGCGAGGCGGCCGCCTCGTTCGACCTCCTCGGGCGCAACCGCAGGCCGCCGCGCGATCCGGTCAACGCGCTCCTCTCGCTCGCGTACGCGCTCTTGGTGAAGGACTGCGTGCTCGCGGCCTCGGTCGCGGGCCTCGACCCGCTGCTCGGTTTTCTCCATCAGCCGCGCTACGGGCGTCCGGCGCTCGCGCTGGACTTGATGGAAGAGATGCGCCCGTTGATCGCGGACTCCACCGTGCTGACGGCGCTGAACACAGCGGTCGTGAACCCGGCGGACTTCGTGATCACCCCGCTCGGTTGTGCGCTCTCGGCGCCTGGGCGGAAGCGCTTCATCGGCGCGTACGAGCGGCGCATGGATCAGCTCGTGACCCACCCGCTCTTCGGTTATCGGCTCAGCTACCGTCGCCTGCTCGAGCTCCAGGCGCGGCTCCTCTCGCGAGTGTTGCTCGGCGAGCTCGACGAGTACCCGGCCTTTCGCACGAGGTGAGGGGGATGCGCACCGCCTACGTAGTGACCTACGACATCTGCGAGCCCAAGCGCCTGCGGCGCGTGTACCGCATCATGCTCGGCTACGGCGACCACCTGCAGTACAGCGTCTTCCGGTGCGAGCTCACCGACCGCGAGCGCGTCGAGATCGAGGGTCGCCTGGCGGACGTCATCAACCATCGTGAGGACCAGGTCCTCTTCGTCGACCTCGGCCCTGCCGAGGGACGAGCGCGAGCGTGCATCGACGCCGTTGGGCGTGCCTACGATATGGAGGAGCGCCGAGCGGTGATAGTC
>JAEZBP010000412.1 GCA_023427125.1 Pseudomonadota bacterium
AGGCCCATGCCGCCGATCGTCGCGCGGAAGAGATCCGGGTGCTCGTCTTCCGACCCGGACATGTCCGAGCACTCGATCACGCGGCCGTCGGCCACCCGCATCTTCAGCCGCGTCACGTGCTCGCCGAAGCAGCCGGCGCGGTGGTGCTCCTTGCCGTGCACGTCGGCGGCGACCATCCCGCCGAGCGTGACGAACTGCGTGCCCGGCGTGACCGGCACGAAGAAGCCGCGGGGGAGCAAGAGCCGGTTGAGCTCCTTCAGCGCGAGGCCCGCCTCCGCCCGCAGGAGCCCGCTCTCCTCGTCGAAGGCGAGGATGCGATCGGCCAGCGTCGTCGTCGCGACCTCGCGGCGGCTCGGCGGCGGGAGCGCGCTGTCGCCGTAGGAGCGGCCGAGCCCGCGGCTCAGCACGGCGTTCTCGGTCAGCCGCTCGAGATCCTCCGAGCGCACCTCGCGGCCGGGGACCGGGATCCGGCCCCAGCCGGCGATCGTGGGCGTGGCGTCGTTCATAAGGCTCGAGCTTCGTAGTCCCTCTCGCGCGAGCGGGCCAACTCCGCGCGGCGAACGGTCCGAAGCGCCGGGTGAACGGACGGGGCTTTCGCCGGCGCGGCCGGCCGGACTAGAGTCTGCGGCTCACTCACGAAGGATGGGGAAACGTGGAGCACTACTCCCTCGAACGCGACGCGCAGGGTCGCGACGTCGTCGACATCCCGCTGCGCGGGCGCGCGCTGCTCATGCACAACACCTACAACCGCGGGCTCGCGTTCACCCGCGAGGAGCGCGACGCGCTCGGGCTCACGGGGCTCCTGCCGACGCAGGTGCGCACGATCGAGGAGCAGGCGGAGCGCGCCTTCAAGCAGGTCATGCACCACCCGACGCCGCTCCAGCGCTTCGTCGCGCTCGCGGACCTCGAGGGGCGCAACACGATCCTCTTCTACCGCGTGCTCCTCGACAACCTCGAGGAGCTCCTGCCGATCGTCTACACGCCGACCGTCGGCGAGGCCTGCCAGCGCTACAGCCGGATCTTCCGGCGCGCCCGCGGCCTCTGGATCACCCCCGACCACCAGGGCCGCATCAAGGAGCTGCTCAAGAACGCGCCCTTCGACGACGTGCGGCTCATCTGCGCGACCGACAACGAGCGCATCCTCGGCCTCGGCGATCAGGGCGCGGGCGGCATGGGCATCCCGGTCGGCAAGCTCGCGCTCTACACGGTCGGCGCGGGGATCCACCCGACGCAGGTCCTGCCGATCAGCCTCGACGTCGGCACCGACAACGAGGAGCTGCTCGCCGACCGCTTCTACATCGGCTGGCGCGGCAAGCGCCTGCGGGGCGAGCGCTACGACGCGCTGGTCGAGGAGTTCGTGGTCGCGCTGATGGAGCTCTTTCCGAAGGCGCTCCTGCAGTGGGAGGACTTCAAGAAGGACAACGCCTTCCGGCTGCTCGACCGCTACCGCGATCGCCTGCTGAGCTTCAACGACCACATCCAGGGCACGGCCGGGGTCGCGCTCGCCGGGGTGGTCGCGGCCGCGCGGATCAGCGGCGTGCCGATGGAGCAGCAGCGCGTCGTGATGGTCGGCGCGGGCGCGGCCGGGATCGGCATCTCGCGGCTCCTGCGGGCGGAGCTCGAGCAGCTCGGGATGAGCGAGGCCCAGCTCCGTCGCGCCATCGCGGTGCTCGACAGCCGCGGGCTCGTGGTGGCGGGCGGCGCCTCGGACCTCGGCACCAAGAGCGAGTTCGCGTGGCCCGAGGCGCTGGCGAGCGAGCACGGCCTGAAGAGCGGGAGCAGCCTGCTCGAGTGCGTGAGGGCGCTCCGGCCCACGGTCCTGATCGGCACGTCCGGCAACCCGGGGACGTTCACCGAGGACGTCGTCCGACAGATGGCCGAGCACGCCGAGCGACCGGCGATCTTCCCCTTCAGCAACCCGAACTCCAAGGCCGAGGCGCACCCCGCGGATCTCGTGCGCTGGACCGGCGGGCGGGCGCTGATCGCGAGCGGCAGCCCCTTCGACGACGTCGAGCACGAGGGCCGCAAGATCGCGGTCGGCCAGGGGAACAACGTCTACATCTTCCCGGGCGTCGGGCTCGGCGCGCTGGCGAGCGGCGCGACGCGGGTGGTGGAGTCGATGTTCGCGGCGGCCGCCCACGCGGTCGGCGAGCAGGTCTCGGCCGAGGACATGGCCCGCGGCGAGCTCTACCCACCGCTGCGCGAGCTGCGCTCGATCTCGCGCGCGGTCGCGGTCGCGGTCGGGCTGCACGCGATGGACGTGGGCGCCGCCCCGCGGGCGAGCCGCGAGGAGCTCGAGCGGCGCATCGACGCGATGATGTGGACGCCGCGCTACCCGCAGATCCGCGTGCGTGAGGCCTGATCCAGGTCCTTCGTTTTACTTCCACTGAAAAACGGGTGCGGATCTAGCGAAGCGTGCTGCGGATCTTCCAAGACGCGTGCGGATCTCCCAAGAGGCATGCGGATCTCTCCGGAAGCGTGCGGATCTCGCTCCGGGACGTGCGGACGACCTTCCCGAGCGTGCAGATCTCGCTCGGAGACGTGCGGACGACTTTCCCGAGCGTGCGGATCCCGCTCGGGGACGTGCGGATGGGTGTCGGTAAAGGTCTGAGGACCTTCGCCAGCGTGGGGAGACCGGTCGGACCGAGCCGGCGCTCCGCCGGGATCTCGCGGGAGGGCGTGCGGTCAGGTCCCACGCGCGACGGGAGCGCTCACCATCACAGGCAAACAGCCGGGCAGGGGCACGGGCACGGGCACGGGCACGGGGCACGCGACGAGCGCTTGCAGCGCTCGTCACGTGCAGGGCGGGACGTCGAAGGTCACGACCTCCTGGCACCACGACGGATCGGCGGGGTTGGCGGCGAAGCAGCGATCGCTGTTCGACGTGCCTCGGAAGCTGCCGGTCAGGACCACCGTCTCGCCGCACGCCCGGAGCGTCAGGCGATAGGTGACCGGCCGGCCGCCGATGCAGCTCTCCCAGTAGCCGACGTTCACGCGATAC
>JAEZBP010000540.1 GCA_023427125.1 Pseudomonadota bacterium
GCAGATCGCGCACGAGCGAGGTCGGCCCCGCGCCCCCGGCCACGAACCCCGCCAGCACGTCGTTGTGGCCGCCGAGGTACTTCGTGCCCGAGTGCACGACGAGATCGATGCCGTGCTCGAGCGGCCGGAGGTTGATCGGCGTCGCGAAGGTGGAGTCGATCAGCGTCTTGACCCGGCGCTCGCGGCAGATCGAGGCCAGCGCAGGCAGGTCCACGACGGTGTTGTACGGGTTGGGCGGCGCCTCGCTGACGACGAGCCGGGTCTCGGGCCGGAGCGCCGCGCGGAGCGCGTCGAGATCGGCGGGCGGGACCAGCGTGTGCGCGACGCCGAAGCGGCCGAGCACGTCGCGCACGAACTGGCGCGTGCGGCGGTAGCAGTCGCTGAAGAGCACGACGTGCGAGCCCTGCTTGGTGAGCGCGAGGATCGCGGTCGTGACCGCGGCCATCCCGCTCGCGAACGCGACCGCATCGCCCGCGCCCTCGAGCGCCGCGACCTTGCGCTCCGACAGGCGCACGGTGGGGTTGCCGTAGCGGCCGTACTCCTCGCGCTCGCGCTCGCCGCGCATGAAGGCGACGAGCTCCGCCGTGCTGGCGAAGGTGTACGTCGCCGTCTGCACGATCGGCGCGGCGAGGGCGTCGTAGGGGTGCTGCCGGGGCTCGCCGCCGTGGACCGCGAGCGTGGGGAGATCGTCCTCGTCGGTCGGTAACGAGCTCAACGCAGCACCCTCCTAGCCCGGATTACTCACGAGGGCGCCAGGGGCAGGCCGTAGTTCGTCGAGGACGCTTGGCCGCACGCCCGAAGCGCAGCGAGGAGCGTAGTGTCCCTACGTGACGAGCGAGCATCGGACGTACGGCCAATGGTTCCAGCGAGATGCGGTGTGACACGGCGCACTCGTGAACAATCCGGGCTTGAGGGACTCGAGGGCGACGCCGTCATCGGGGCGGCGTCGGGGACAGGCGGCGGCGCGCGCGAGCGCGCCGATCAACGCTGCGCCACGGCGTTGAGGCGGCGCAGCGCCTCGCGCGCCTCGTCGGAGCCCGGGCCCGCCTGGTCGCGCGAGGCCATCAGGAGGCCGCGCTCGTCCATCGTCGCCAGCACCCGCGTGACCATCACCCGGCGCGCCGGATCGTCGCCGCGGAGGGCCTCCCAGAGCTTCAGGCGGATCTGGCGGGGCGTGAGGCCGTCATGTCCGTCCCAGCCCACGCGCAGCCGCCCGATCAGGTGGTTCCACACAAAGCCGTAGCGGTTGTTGCCGGCGCCTTCGTTGAGGATGTGGGCCACCGAGAGGCGCCGCCAGATCTCGCCCGACTCGAACGCCGCGTTCGTGATGAGGTTGAAGGCGTTCGACTCGTCGTCGCGGACCGCGAAGATGATGGAGTCCTGCAGCTGCTGGTTCTGCGGCAGGATGCCGACGAGCGCCCGCGCGTTCGCGTCGCTGCCGCCGAGGAGGACGGCGAAGGCCGCGCGCTCGACGAGCGTCGGGTCGGTCAGCATCGCGCCGACGCGCTCGTCAGCCGCCGGATCGGCCGCGTAGCCGATCGCGAGGGCCATCGACATCTTCACGTCCGGCGGGGTGTCGGGGCTCGCCACGAGGTCGAGCAGCGCGGCGGAGAGGGCGCGCGAGGGGCGCTGCCAGAGCGCCGCGAGGTAGTAGCGCTTGGCCACCTCGTCGAGCGCCGGGTCGCGGAGCTTGCCGACGATCGTCGTCAGCGCCTCGTCGGTCGCGACCGCGCCGAGCGCCATGCCCGCGTCCTGGCGCAGGCGCCGGTCGTCGAGGGGGTCCTCCACGATCGTGATCAGCGCCTCGATGGCGTCGGGGCGGCCGTAGCGGCCGATGGCGCGCACCGCGGCGGTGCGGTTCATGAACGCCGTCTCGTTCGCCACCGAGGGGGTCGAGAAGTCGGTGTTCCCGCGCGGGATCATCCGCAGGAGGCGCGCGTAGCTCGGCTCGTAGTTGAGGTCCGCGAGCGCCGCCGCCGCGCTCGCGACGTCGTCACCCTCGAGCTCGCGCTCGATCGCCGGGCCCGCGTGGGCGGCGCCGCTCGTCCCGAGCGCGCGCAGGATGTTCGCCTTGCGGCCGAGGAAGCGCTCGTCGGTGAGCATCGCGAGCAGGCCGTCGACCGCCTGCTCGGAGCCGAGGTGCTGGATCTTCGAGAGCGCCTCGCGGCCGACCGTGAGGTCGTCGCCCTGCGCGAGCGCCAAGAGGACCGGCAGCGCGCGCGCGGCGCCGAGCTCGGCGAGGCCGAACGCCGCGAGCTCCTTGATCTCCTCGTCGGCCGACGCGAGCTGGCCGGCCAGCGGCTCGGCGGCGCGCGGGTCGTGGCTGTTCGAGAGCATGCGCACGAGCTCGCGCTTCACGCCCTCGTCGGTCGCGCTCGGCAGGAGCGCGGCGATGCCCGGGGCGCCCACCGTGCGCTTGAGCGAGTCGAGCACGTTGGCGCGCATCCGCGGCTGGCTCGTGAGGATGCGGAAGAGGGGCGCGCCCGCCCGCTCATCGCCCGCGCGGCCGAGGCCCGAGGCGATCGAGCGCAGCACGTGCTCGTCGGCCTGGTCGCCGCGCGCGAGCTCGAAGTCCACCATCCGCGTGAGGGGATCGACGACCGCCGGGGTCGCCGTCTCCGCGAGGGCCGCGGCGGTCAGCGTGCGCACCGAGAGCTCGGCGTGGTTCAGGAGCTCGTTCGAGCTCAGCCGCTCCGGCCCGAGCACGTTCGAGATGACCAGCGGATCGAAGTTGGGCTGGCCCTGCAGGTGGCCCGACGAGAACTCCTCGATGATCGCGTCGGCGGCCGCCGACTCGCCGAGGACCGCCCGCGCCCCGACGCTCGCGGCGCGATCGCCCACCGTCGCGCGGGGCAGCACCTCGAGGAGCACCGGCTTGGCCGAGTCGGCGCCCGGCGAGCCGATCGCCGCCAGGGTGCGCGCCGCCTCGGTCCGCACCTGCGGATCGGCCGCCCTGCGCAGGACCTCGCTGATCTGCGGCACGGACTCGGCGTCGCGGTACTGCGCCATCTTCTCGAGGATCTTGCGCTGGACGTCCGCGTACTCCGTCTGCGGGAGCAGCTCGCGGATGCGCCGGAGGAAGTCCGCCTCGTCGGCGGCCTCGTCCTGCGCCGCGTTGTAGGCGTCCCAGCGGGCGCCCTCGTTCACGGCGGACTGCCAGAAGAAGACCCCGCCGGCGCCGATCGCGAGGAGCATCACCACGAACGCGAGCCACGCCCAGACCGGCGTGCCGCGGCCCATCTTCTTCAGGGCGTCGTCGTCGCCGAGGGGCGGGCCGAGCTCGGGGGCATCGAACGCGGGCGCCGGCGCATCGAACGCGCTGGCCGGGCTGAGATCGAGAGGCTCCTCGGGAAGGTCGGGGATCTCCGGGAGCTCGTCGTTGTCGGTATTCGGTTCCATCAGGGCCCCCTCGCCGGCGTACGGCGAATGTGGTTTGGCCGCTCAGGGTTGGGCCACCTTGCGCGGCTCCCCCGTCGAATCGGCTCGCACGATGCCAAACCACACGCCGGGATTCAACGGCTTTCGCCGCGGACGCCGCGGGGAGGAGGCTGTGGCGTTCGCGCTGCAAGTGCGCGGAATCGCTGTTGACCCGGCTTTTCGTGCACGCAATACTGGCCCCGTCCGGGGAGGGCGTCGCGGCGCCTTGGCCCCGATGCGGTTCAGCCGGATGCGGTTTCAGGTAGTGGAGATGCGAGGCACACCGCAAGGACGGCTCGGCCCGAGATGACGAAGTCGGAGCTCATCGACGCGGTCGCGCGCCGGAGCAAGATCACGAAGAGCCGCGCCGAGCAGGTCGTGAACTGCATCTTCGAGGCGATGACCCAGGCGCTCGAGCGGGGGGAGGGCATCGAGATCCGGGGCTTCGGGAGCTTCACGGTGCGCGAGTACCGGGCCTACAACGGCCGCAACCCGCGCACCGGGCAGACGGTGTCGGTGCCTCCGAAGCGCCTCCCCTTCTTCAAGGTGGGCAAGGAGCTGAAGGAGCTCGTCAACGGCGGCGTCGCGTACGACGACGACGAGGACGACGACGACGACGATCTGTAGCCGTCGACCCCGCGGCGCCTCGCTGCTACTTCTCCGCGCCCATGCGTGACCCTCGCGAGCAGCTCCGGATCCTGACCAAGGGCGTCGTCGACCTCCACCGCGAGGACGCGCTCCTCGCGAAGCTCGGCGAGGGCCGGCCACTGCGCGTCAAGGCCGGCTTCGATCCCACCCGCCCCGATCTCCACCTCGGGCACACCGTGCTCATGGAGAAGATGCGCCAGTTCCAGGAGCTCGGGCACGAGGTCATCTTCGTGGTCGGCGACTTCACCGCGCAGATCGGCGATCCCTCGGGCCGCAACAGCATGCGCCCGCCGCTCACCCGCGAGGAGATCGACGAGGGGGCGCGCACCTACGCGGAGCAGGCCTTCAAGATCCTCGACCGCGACAAGACGCGCCTCGCCTACAACGCGAGCTGGCTCGGGCCCATGGGCTTCGCCGACGTCCTCAAGCTCGCCGGCAAGTACACGCTGGCGCGCATGATGGAGCGCGACGACTTCGCCAAGCGCTACCGCGAGCACGCGCCGATCGGCATCCACGAGCTCCTCTACCCGCTCGCGCAGGCGTACGACTCGGTGCACCTCGTGGCCGACGTCGAGCTCGGCGGGACCGATCAGCTCTTCAACCTGCTGGTCGGCCGCGAGCTGATGCGCGACTACGGCCAGAGCCCGCAGGTGATCATGACGACGCCGATCCTCGAGGGCCTCGGCGCCCAGCTCGAGGACGGGCGCATCGTGGGCGACAAGATGTCGAAGTCGCTCGACAACTACGTCGGGGTGGCGGAGCCGCCGCTCGAGCAGTTCGGCAAGCTGATGAGCATCAGCGATCCGCTGATGTTCCGGTACATGGAGCTCCTGACCGACCTCCCGGCCGAGAAGATCGCCGCCGATCGCGAGGCGGCCGCGAGCGGCGCCGTGAACCCGAAGGCGCTCAAGCTCGGGCTGGCCGGCCGGATCGTCGAGCGCTTCCACGGCGCGGAGGCCGCCGAGCAGGCGCGCCAGGCGTGGGAGGCGCAGTTCTCGCGCCGCGAGGTGCCCGAGGACATGCCGGAGGTCGAGCTCGACGGGGGAGGGCAGCCCTTGCCGCTCCCGCGGGCGCTCGCCCAGGCCAACCTGGCGAGCAGCAACAGCGACGGCCGCCGCCGCGTGGTCCAGGGCGCGGTGCACGTCGACGGCGAGCGGGTGAGCGATCCCGACGCGACCCTCGAGCCGGGCAAGCGCTACGTGGTCAAGGCCGGCAAGCGGGCCTGGGCCGCGATCACCGTGCGCTGAGCGCGGCGTCGGGACGCTCCGCTGCGCCCCACCAGCTCGGAGCTCGACGCCGGCCTCCTGCGGTGCTCCGGAGCAACCCGAGGGGCCGATTTCGGGGGTTCTTCTGCTCGGCGACCAACCGGAAGGGCCGACGTCGGCTGTTCGGGTTGGTCGGGAGCAACTCGAGAGGCCGAAGCCGGCCGATCCGGTTGGTCGAGACCGGAGCGAAGGGGCGAGCGTCGCGGTCGCCCCCGGATCGGATCAGACCTGCGCTTTGTCGAGCAGCTGCGGGAGGAGCGGGGCCTCGGGATCGATCTGGGCGAGGAGGGCGTCGGCGGGGCAGCGGCCCTCGGCCACCAGGGCCTTCAGGCCGCTCAGGTGGATCGTCTCGTCGCGCCCCTGCCGATCGAGGTGGCTCAAGCGGATCAGGCCGGCCTCGGCGATCGCGATGACCTCTCTCGCCCACTCGGCGAGCGGGCGGCCGGCGAGCTCGGCCGAGAGCGCGCGCTTGGCCACCTCCGGCCGCACGGCGGCGACGCTCGCGTGGTCGAGCCCCGCGATCAGCCGCTCGGCGTCGGCGAGCGAGCGCTCGTCGTAGTAGAGGCCCTTGAGCAGCGCGGGGAGGGCGCAGACCATCGAGGTCGGCTGACTGTCGGCGCCGCGCACCTCGAGGATGTTCTTGAGGCGCACCTCCGGGAAGAGCGTGTTGAGGTGCGTCGTCCAGTCGCTCCGGGTCGCGCGCGCGCCGGAGAAGCCGTCGCGCAGGAACGCGCGGAAGGTCTGGCCGGTGTTCTTCACCACCCTGCCGTCGCGCTTGAGCATGAACATCGGCGCGTCGAGCGCCCACTCGACGTAGCGGCGGTAGCCAAAGCCCTCCTCCCAGACGAACGGGAGCAGGCCCGAGCGATCCGGATCGACGTCGAGCCAGACGGCCGCCCGGTGGCTCCGCTCGCCCGTCGCCTTGCCCTCGAGGAACGGGCTGTTCGCGAACATCGCCGTGATCACCGGCGAGAGCGCGAGCCCGACCCGCAGCTTGCGCACCGCGTCGGCCTCCGACTCGAAGTCGAGGTTGGCCTGCACCGTCGCGGTGCGCCGCATCATGTCGAGCGCTCGCTTGCCGCGCGTCGGCAGGTAGTGCTTCATCACGCCGTAGCGCAGCTTCGGCACCCAGGGCAGCTCGTCCTGCCGCGCGAACGGGTGGAAGCCGAGCCCGAGCCACGCCACCCCGAGCTCGCCCGAGATCTCGCGCAGCTCCGCCATGTGGCCGCGGAACTCCGCGCAGGTCTGGTGGATGCTCGAGAGCGGTGCGCCGCTGAGCTCGAGCTGGCCGCCCGGCTCGAGGGTGATCGACGCGTCGCCGCGCCGGAGCGCGATGATCGGCCCGCCCTCGGTCTCGCCCTCCGGGAACCAGCCGTGGCGCTCGGCGAGCTCGAGCAGGATGCGCTGCACACCCGCCTCGCCCTCGAAGGGCAGGGGCGAGCCGTCCTCGCGCCGCACGCCGAACTTCTCCGCCTCGGTGCCCACCCGCCAGCGCGCGCGCGGCTTCTCGGCGTCGTGGAAGGGGGCGAGGAGGTCGTCCAGACCGCCCAGTGTCTCGTCATGCGTGCTCAGGGGAACCTCCGGCGGGCTCATTATTACGGTCGGGGCCCAGAGTCACGCTCTGTTGGCGGGCGCGGGCTCTCGCGTGCGCGGCCCTCGGGCGGCCGGCGCTTCCCGGCCGCGGGAAACGCGGCGCTCGGCGTCCCGAGGGCGCGCGCGGTGGTTCTCCGATGGCGCTTTCAGCCCGGAAGCGTTTGACCGCCCTCGCGCCGGCCTCTACGCTCGCCGACCGATGGTCAGCGGAGCTGGGGTGCGTGGGGATGCGCAGAGCGCTCGACATGAGAGGGTGACGTCTTGAGCGGCAGGCGCGCCGACGGAAGCATCGGCCCGGATCTCGTGGTGCGGGGCACGCTGAGCGGCAAGTCCGATCTGCGCGTCGACGGCATCTTCGATGGCCGAATCGAGCTCGAGGGGGCGCTGGTGGTGGGGCCGGAGGGCTCGGTCACGGCGCCGCTGAGCGTGGGGTCGCTCGAGGTCGAGGGGGAGGTCCGAGGGGACGTCCTCGCGCGCGAGAGCGTGGCGATCCGCGCCGGAGGCCGGCTGCTCGGCGACGTGCGGGCGCGGCGGATCCACGTCGACGACGGCGCCTCGCTCCAGGGCGGGATCGAGATGGACTTCGAGCTGCCGAGCGCGCGCGAGGAGCGGGGATGAAGACGTCGGTGAGCCCGGCCGGGCGGGTCCGGGCCGGCGAGAGCGCGGGCCGGGGCGAGCGCGTCGTGGCCGGCGGGGGCGAGGGGCCGATCGACCTCGAGGGCGCCCTGACGATCGAGGAGGGCGGCGAGGTGCGCGGGGACGTGAGCGTCACCTCGCTCGTCGTGCGCGGGGTGCTGGCCGGCACCGCCACCGCGACCGAGGCCATCCGGGTGGAGCCGAGCGCGATCGTGGTCGGCGACGCGCGCGCGCCGCGCGTGCAGATCGTCGAGGGCGCGCGCTTCCGAGGGCGAGTGCAGATGACGGG
>JAEZBP010000580.1 GCA_023427125.1 Pseudomonadota bacterium
CTCGACGGGGGCGTGCCGGCGAGCGACGACGGCGGCGTTCTCGCTTTGGACGCCTCCGTCTCCGACGGATCGGTGAGCGAGGAGCCGCTCGTCGCCGTGGATGACGGCCCCGACGCCGGCCTCCCGGACGCCGTCCCGCCTGATGCCGGCGCCTCGATCCCCGACGGAGGACCTCCGCCTCCTCCCGTCCCGGCTCCGACCGCCGACGAGAACGGCAACATCTTCTCGGCGTGGAGCGAGTGGATGTGGGAGCGGGCCGAGCGCGAGTCGGCGGCGCGCGAGTCGGCAGAGCGTCGCGAAGCGACGGACACGCCTCCGCCCGCGACGGGCCTCGGCGGGATCGACGTCGTCATCACCGAGCGGATCGACGAGTGGCTCGGCTTCGCGCTCCCGGACCGCCGCATCTCGGGGTTCGGGCTCGCGGTGTTCTTGGGGCTCGCGCTGCTCGGGCTGTGGCTCATCGAGCGCGCTCGGAGGCCTCTGCCCGAGCGCGGCCTCGTGCCGCGCCTGCTGGGCGCGGCGCGCCTCGTGCTGCGGCTCGCCGTGGTGCTGATGGTGCTCATGACGGCGTCGCGGCTCCTGCCCGATTGGCTGCGCCCGGCGATCGTGCTGTCGCTCGCCGCGGGCGCGCTCGCGCTCGGCTTCGGCGCGATGTGGGTGCTCTTGCCCGACGTGGTCGGAGGCATCGTCCTGCTCACCGAGGGCAGGCTGAGGCGTGGTCAGTGGATCACCGGAGAGGGCTTCGCGGGGACGGTCGAGCAGGTCGGCCCGCGCGTCACCCTCCTGCGCGCCGGCGCCGGCGCGCTGATCGCCATCCCGAACCGCCGGGTGGTCAAGAGCCCGGTCCGAGCCAGCGACCGCCCCTGGCACGAGGCGGAGGTCGAGATCGAGATGCCCGCCGGTGCGCCCGCCCAGCGTCTGCGCGAGGCGATCACGGAGGCGGTCCTCTGCTCGCCCTACGTCCCTCCGGACCCGGGGCTCGTGCTCGCGCGCGATCCGCGCGCGCCCGATCGCTGGCACTTGCGCGTGCGCCTGATCGACGGCCGCTTTCTCGCGGCCTTCGAGGGGCAGCTCCTCGAGCGCGTGGAGGAGTCCCTCGCGCTCAGCGCGGATCGGGGCGATCCCGGAGCGTGATCACGGCGCCGCGCGCGCCACCACCACGAGCGATCCACCCGAGGGATCGTAGGGCCCGCCCGCGAAGTCGCCGTGGAGCGAGACGAGCGAGAGGCCGGCGCGCGCGAGCGTCGGCTCCACCTCCGGCCGCAGCAGATAGCGGTGGCCGATCGTGTACACGTGTCGGACGCCTCCGTCGGCCGCGACGTACACGTACGTGGCGTCGACCCGCTGTCGTTCCCGATCCCAGCGGCTCTTCTCGAGCACGCGGAGCGTCTCGCCGGCGCGCTCGATCTCGGCCACCGGCTCCAGGAGATCATCCGGGTAGTCCTCGGGCCGTGTCTCCTCGTGGAACTCGTCGGCGACGTAGACATCGAACGCGAAGAGCCCACCCGGCGCGAGGTGCGCGCGCGCCGCGCGCAGACACGACGCGAGCCGCTCGGGGGTGAGCAGGCAATAGAGCCCGCTGAACGGCACGATGACCCGGTCGTAGCGGGCTCTCGCGTCTTCTAGCTGGAAGCTCGCCATGTCCCCCTCGATCAGCGTGACGCGCACGTCCTCGCTCGCGGCGCGGGCGCGCGCCGCCTCGATCATGCCGGCGTCCAGCTCGATGCGGGTCGCGTCGAGCCCCGTCGCGGCGAGCGGGACGAGCACGCGCCCCGATCCACAGCCGAGCTCGAGCACGCTCGACGCGCCGCGCGCCAGGCGCAGGTAGTGCTCGACGTCCCCCGGCGTCCCGTCGTGCACCGCGTCGTAGAGCGCCGCGCTCTCGCGAGGGTCGATCATCGCTCGCTCACGGAGCGAGGCGGAGTGAGGATGAGCGAGCGTGGCGCCTCGCGCTCGAGGCGCGCGCGGCAGGCGGGGCCGAGCGCGCCGTCTCCCGCGTCGACCGTGTCCATCGTCCCCTCGGCGTCGCGCATCAGGCAGCGAGGCTCGTCGCAGTGCTCGAGGCCGAGCACGTGTCCCACCTCGTGCACCGCCGTGGTGGTCATCCGAAAGAGCGCGCGCTCGCCGCTCGCCCGGCGGCGCATCCGGAAGCTCGAGACGACCGCGGCCCGCCCGCCGAGATCGGCGAGGCCGAGGATCCCCCAGTCGTGGAAGCGCTCCTTCGTCGTCGAGATGTCGCGCGAGGTCAGCCCGAGCACCCGCTCGCTCCGCGGCGCATCCTGGTAGGCGCGGTTCAGGTGCTCGAGCAGGCGCTCGGCGCGGTAGCGGCGGCGCGGCGCGTAGTAGGCGAAGTCGGGGAGGGGGAGGGCCGCCGGCTCGATGACGGCCTCGACGTCGAGGTCGCGCTCGAGCGCCTCGCGGATGGGATCGATCCACTCGCGGGGGAAGGTGCCGATCACGACGAGGTGCACGCGCGCGCGGACCCCTTGTGGAGGCCCCGCGTCTTGTGCCGTCGCGACGGTGACGGTCAGGATCAGGGCTCCCAACGCGAGGAGCCATCTCGAGGCGGCGCGCATCGACGGACGGAGCATGCGCCGCATCGCGCGCGCGCGCCCGCGGAGGGGTGATGCGGGGCGAGGAGGGCGCGGCGCCGAGACCGCCTCGATGGGGAGCCTGCGGATTCGAGCACGCTCGGGCGGAGCGCGGCTTGCAGCGGTCCGCCGAGCAACTCGATCAGAGGAGGACACGATGCGTGGAACGATCCCGATCCTCACGGTGGTGACCGCGTTCGCGGTGTCGGCGTGCTCGCGCGGCGAGCCCGAGCCGGAGGCGGTGGAGGTCCCCACGACCACGGCGGGCATGGAGGAGCTCGACGACGCGCAGGCGATGGAGGATCGCGCGCGCCACCAGCGCGAGCAGCTCGCCGAGCCGTCGCCGCAGTACGGCGGGACCGAGCCGGATCCCATGGAGCCGGAGACCTACGGTGAGATGCTGCGTGAGCCCGGCGAGCTCGAGCCGCAGTACGGCGCGACCCAGCCTCCCCTCGGCGGCTCCACGCCGCCGCCCGGCTACGGTGAAGTGCCGATGGACGAGGCCAGCATGGCCGCGCGCATCGAGGAGGCGCTCAGCGCGGCGCCGATGCTCGAGGACGACGCGATCACGGTCCGGGTCGAGGGCTCGCGCGTCCACCTCGCGGGCTTGGTCGACTCACCGACCGAGATCAACGCCGCGCGCGACATCGCGAGCTCGATCCCCGGCGTGCAGGAGGTCATCGTCGAGCAGCTGCGGGTGATCACCCAGAGGTGATCAAAGAGCAGAGCGGAGTGACGGTAGGCAGACACCTGCTGCCGTTCGCAGGTGTCGGCTGCCGTTCCGCAGGCCGTCTCATTCGACGCGGCTTCGAGTCGAAGGCTGTCTGTCGAAATCACGGCGCGCGAGGAACGCCGAGCGGAGCGGTCCGGCTGACTGGACACCGGGGATGGGAAGCGCCAGCGGGTCGGTGCCGCGTAGCTCGGTCAGAGGCTGTCGCAACATCGACGCCCCCACGGTCAGTCGGAGACCAGGCACAGCCCCGCCAGCCAACTCAGCGCGCCCTTCGGAAGAGCCCGAAGGCGCTCGCGTGGCCGTGGACGTAGGCGGTGCCTTGTACCGGTGCGAGCTCGCCGTCCGAGAAGAAGCCCGCGATCGGGCGCGGGCCGAGGTGCTCGCCGAACGAGCGGATGTCGTGATCGGGCTCGCCGTAGAGCGCGGCGCCGCGCTCGGCGCAGGAGAACATCAGCGCTCCCTCGGCGGCGCCGTTCACCTGCTGCTCGCGCTCGAGCGCGCGGCGCAGTTGCTCGGCCGACGCGCGCTTGTCGCGTACGTGGAGCTGGATGACGGGGTAGCCCTCGAGGCGGGTGGCCACGACCAGCGCGCCCCGATCGGGCTCGACGCCCAGCACCTCGCGCATCAGGAAGTCGCCCGGCTCGTACTCGAGCTGGCCGCTGCGCATCTCGACGCCGCACACGAGCGACTCGCGCACGAGGCGCCGGTCGACGTCGTCGAGCGTGCGATCGAGCTCGCGCAGCACGTCGAGCGGCCGGCCGCGATCGAGCTCGAGGATGCGCGGCCCGTCGGCGCGCGTGACGATCATCGGATCGCCGACCGGCCGGCAGCCCTGGGCGACCACCGCGTCCATGCGGAGGCTCCCGCTGAGCGCCACGCCGACCGCGCCGTCCGAGAACGTCCAGCCCTCGAGGAAGAGCGCGTGCC
>JAEZBP010000608.1 GCA_023427125.1 Pseudomonadota bacterium
GCTCCAAGGTATGCGGTGGTCGCCCGAAGGCGCCGGGCACATGGCCGCGCTCCGCGCTGACCTGTTCAACGGCCGCTGGGAGTCGCGTACCCGCGAGCTGCTGGCCGCATAGCCCCGATCGCCGGGCGCCGCGCCCCCACCTTCTCCTCCTCCTTGCCCCAGTACTCCGAGCAGATCGTGGCGACGATCCCGCAGAGGTTCTCGTGGCCCTGGATGCGACCCGCGCTGACATCGGCGAAGCGCACCTTGCCGGCCTCGGAGCTCTTGAGCTCGAAGGCGAAGAGCGGCGCGAGCCGCGCCAGCTCGGGCACGTGGTTCGTGATGTTGAGCGTCTGGAGGTCCGCCGCCGAGAGCAGCGCGAAGTCCTCGTTCATCTCCTCGATGATGGCGAGTGCGTCTTCGAACTCGGCGTTGGTGATCGCGGCGGCGCCCTCGGGGAAGTAGTTGGCGAGGAAGGCCTTCACCATGATCTCGGCGCCGCTGCCCGAGCCGAGCGGGACCAGCGCCTCCTGCACCGTGCGGAAGATGGAGCCGATGAGCCGATCGAGCTGAGCGTCGATCTGGGCGGCCTTGCCGCGCGCCGTCCGCCGGATCGGGCGCCTCCTCCACGAGCTGCCCGAGACGTCCTGACGCACGACAGGATTGCGCCGGAAGTGGCTCTGCGTCCCACATCCGAGCCGCGATCCTACGCCGCGAGTCGCTCATACACCGCGACCGGCTCCCGCACCGCGCTCGCTCCGGACACCGGCGCCTCTCGCAGCGCGGCGCGCAAGACCTCGCCGATCTCGGGCTCATGACCCACGTGGGGCCTGATGCGGTCGAGCATCGACTGCGCTTGGCGCTGCTTCCAGCCCATGCCGACCAGGAGCTCGAGGACGGTCGCGAGCACCGAGGCGCGCGCGGGGGAGACGGCCGGCGAGCCGTACGCGGCGCCGTCGGCGTGCTGGAAGGTGAGGCCCGCCGAGTAGCTGCCGCGGATGACGAGCGCACCCACGTGGGTCGCCCGGTGGTGCGCGCCGCAGAGGGGGATGAGGTTGTCGGCGGTGTGGGTGCCGCCGTCCGCCTGCCGGACGATGTGGTGCAGGTCGACGAAGGCGGAGTGGCGGCAGCCGGGCACGGCGCAGCGGCCGCCGTGCCGGCGCATCACCGTGCGGCGGATCTTGGGAGGGACGGTCTGGGTGGCGTTCGCCGGCTCGGGCTGGTCCACGCGGCCGAGCTCCTGCGCATCGCAGCGCGCGCACTCGACGGTGGCCGCGTCGACGACGCGGTCCTCGCCGCCCGAGCGCTGGGTGGCGACCTGGCAGCGCTCGCAGATCGTGAGCGCGATCTGATAGCTGGCCTGGCCCTCATCCCGCGAGCGCTCGCCGGCCAGCACGGCGCGGGCGAGGGTCTCGATCAGGACGTCGTCCGTGACGCGCTGGCCGAGCTGGGCACAGAGGCGCTCGCGCGCTTCGTCGACGAGCGCACGCGACGACGGAGAGACCTCGAAGGTGATGCGGACCGGGGCGTCGGGACTCGGGCGATCGAAGGGATCGGCGCCCTTCTTCAATCCCGAGACCATGCGCTCGATGCCACGCGCGCTCTTGCCCGCCGCATGCTCCATCCACCGGACCTCGCTCTCCCGGGTGGCGACCCGCGAGAGCTCCCGGACGGCCGACCACGAGAGGGCGCCCCGCCGGAGGGCGTCGGCCATCCGCGGCAAGGTCTCGAGGGCGAGGGCCACGCGGAGGCGCTCCGCGACGATGCGCCGGTCGAAGTCGAAGAGGCGCTCGATGTACTCGCCGAAGCTGGCGTAGCCGACCGACGCCCACGCACGCGCGCGGTGCGCTGCGACGAGCCAGAGGCCGAGCTCGTGGTCCGCGCCGGCCCGAGACTTGGCGAGCGCGCAGAGCTTGAGGTGAATGGCCTTCGGGTCCCCAGTGCCGACGGTTTGCATCCACTACGCATACCACACGAGACGGACATGAGCAACATCATTATGCGTTTGATTTGACCTACGAACTACACCCACGGCGCGGAGAAGACCTCGCGTCATGACCATCCACGTGGGGCCTCACTCGGTCGAGCATCGATGCGTCTGGCGCTGCTTCAGCACATGCCGACTCGTGCTCGAGCTCGGGCATCGGGTGGTACTGTCGGCCGATGCGCATCCTCGGAAGCATCGGGCTGATCGTGGCGCTGAGCGCATGCGCCAACGCGCCGGTCCGGACCACCGCAGCGAGCGCGCTCGAGGCGACAGAGCGACCGCTGCCTGTCTGGTCCGTCGAGGGGCCGAGCGGTCGCGTGAGCCACGTGCTGGGCACGCTTCCCCTCGGCGTTCCGTTGGACGAGGTGTTGCCACCACCGTACTCGCGAGCGCTCGACGAGGCGCGGGTGTTGGTCGTTCCATTCGATTGGAATGCCGACCCCGAGATGGGGGCGCCATCAATGTTTATCGGTCCGGACGACAGCCTGAGCTCAATGCTCGGCGAGGATCTGTGGGCCCGGCTGCTCGCGAGGCTCCATCCGACGTCGGAGGGCTACCTACAGCACTTCTCGGCCGCGGTCGTGGCGCGGATGTTGACCATGCGCGAGGCGTACGCGCCCGAGTCCGAGCATGGGGAGCCGGCCCTGAGCCCCGAGGAGCGGGCGATGCCGAGCATCGACATCGCAGTGATGGACTACGCGCAGGCCCACGGGATGGCGGTGGTGGCGCTCGAGAGTGCCGACGAACCGCTCGGGGCGCCGCCGAGCGAGCTCTTCCTGCAGTACCTCCGGTCGGCGCTGACCAGCGGCCCACCGGAGCGACCCACTCGTCGCGAGCAGACGGTGACCTATCTGAGCGGCAGTCAGGCCGAGCTCGAGCAGATCGCGTTCGATCCGGTCGAGATCGCGCGCTCGCCCGAGCTCTTCGAATGGACGGTCTACCGTCGCACGGAGGCCTGGCTCGACACACTGGACGCGGAGCTGGTCCGAGGCGGCGCGTTCGTCGTCGTGGGGCTCGAGCACGTCATGGGAGAGCGAGGGCTGCTGCGCTTGCTCGAGCGGCGCGGGTACCGCGCGACGCGGCTCGTCGCGCGGTAGCTGAAGAGCGCGCAGCACCTCGCACGCCTCGGACGCACGCCCCACGTGGGGCGTGCCCGGAGTGCGCTCTCTGCCCTCACGTGGCTGGCGCCGTGGTTCGCGGCCGTACTCCGGGACGCGCCTACCGGCGCTACCTCGCGGCGATCAGCTGCGTCAGGGCCTTCGTGAGGTTCTTCTGGTGGGCCTCGAGGGGGCCGCCGCCGATCTCGAGGAGCTTGGCGTCGCGCCAGAGGCGCTCGACGGGGAACTCACGGCAGTAGCCGGCTCCGCCCATGACCTGCATGGCCCAGTCGGCGAGCTGCTTGCCGACCGGGGCGGCGAAGAGCTTGGCGGCGTCGGAGCCGATGCGGGCGCGGCTGCCCGGTGAGACGTCGCGGGCGACGTTGTAGACGAGGGCCTTGGCCGCCTCGGTCATGGCGTAGCCGTCGCCGATGTAGCGCTGGATCTGGCCGTAGCGGTTGAGCGGCTCGCCGAAGGTCTTCCGCTCGTTCGCGTAGCGAACCATGATCTCGACGCAGCGATCGGCGATGCCGACGCTCATCGCCGCCAAGGTCAGCCGCTCGATCTCGAGGTTGCGCATCATGTGGGTGAGGCCGCCGCCGATCTCGCCGAGGAGGTTCTCGGCCGGGACCTGGCAGCCCTCGAAGATGAGCTCGGCCATCGTCGAGCCGCGCATGCCGAGCTTGTCGATGTGCTGCGAGGTGGAGAAGCCCGGGCACTCGCGGTCGACGAGGAAGGCGGTGATCTTGCCGTCGACCTTCGCGTAGACGAGGAAGCAGAAGGCCTCGCACGCGTTCGTGATGTAGGTCTTGGTGCCGTCGAGCACCCAGGAATCGCCCACGCGCCGCGCGGTGGTGGTCATGCCGAGGACGTCGGTGCCGGCGCCCGGCTCGGTCATGCCCATGCCGCCGATCCACTCGCCGCTGATGACCTTCGCGAGGTAGCGCTCGCGCTGCTCGGCGTTCGAGCAGTGGTAGAAGTTGTTCACGAAGAGCATCGAGTGCGCGAGGTACGCGAGGCAGAAGCCAGGGTCGTACTTGCTCAGCTCGTGATGGACGATCACCGCGGCGAGCGCGTCGAGGCCCGCGCCGCCGTCCTCCTCGGGCACCGTGATCCCGAGCAGCCCGAGCTCGCCGGCCTTGCGGAAGAGCTCGACGTTCAGCACGCCCCGCTCGTCGTAGGTGGCGGCCTGCGGGTCGACCTCCTTGCGCGCGAAGTCGGCCACGGTCTGCCGCAGCATCCGGTGCTCGTCGGTCGGGTTGAAGAGGGCGTCGGAGGTCGGGTGAGACATGCGCCGAACCCTGCCCCCGATCGATGCCCGGGCGGTAGAGGGCTTGTGCGTTAGCTCGCAGCCGCGCGCTTCGCGCGCTCGGAGACCAGGCGGCGCGCAGCGATGCCGTCGGTCGACAGGGCCCCATCGCCCCGCGATGGGATCGAGCCCGAAGG
>JAEZBP010000637.1 GCA_023427125.1 Pseudomonadota bacterium
GGGGAAAGGCGCGCCGCTCGGCGTCGAGGGCTTCCGAGCGATCGTGCGAGGCCTCTCGATCCCCACCTACGCGCTCGGCGGCGTCGGCGAGGCTGACGCGCGCGCGCTCCCCCAGGCCGGCGCCGCGGGGATCGCCGTCATCCGCGCGATCTACGCGGCGAGCGATCCCGCGCGGGCGGTGCGCGCGCTGCTAGAGTCGGCCTCGTGAAGGACTTTGCGAAGGGCGTCTTCAAGTTCGTCGGCGTGATCGTGCTGCTCGCGGCGGTCGCCGCCGGGGTGCTCTACGGCTTCTTCGTCAAGGTGCTCGAGGTCGGGCACAACGGGATGGCGCCGACGATGGTCCTCGGAGACCAGGTGCTGGTCTGGAAGACGCAGGAGCTCGGGCTCGGCGAGGTCGCGCTCTGCGGGCACCCGCAGCAGCCGGGCGTGTACGTGCTCGGCCGCGTCGTCGGGCGGCGAGGCCAGATCGTCGGGATGGAGCGGGGCGCGCTGACCATCAACGGCGAGACGCCCGAGGTCGACACGCGCGGCGTCGTCGCCTTCGAGGACGCCGAGCTCGGGCGCACGCTCCGCATGCGCTACGCCTACGAGCGCATCCTCACCCACGACCACCCGATCTTCTGGCGCGAGGACGGCGAGCCTCGCATGCGCCGGCCGCACACCGTCCGTGGTGGCCTCTTCCTGATGAACGACAACCGCACCCACCGCGGCGAGGACAGCCGGACCTACGGCGAGGTCGCCGAAGAGAGCTGCGTCGGCCGGGTGTTCCTGCGCCTCACCGCCGCCGAGACGCCCCCCGAGATCGGAAACGCCGCGCTCGACATCATCGAGTGATCGCGAAAGAGTATCCGCCGCATGCGTACACTGCTCACATGGGTCGCTCCGCTACGTGACGGCATCCCGACGCCTGCGGAGAGCGTCGCGGAGCCAGGCACTCCGCTTGGCTCGTTGCTCACGCGAGTCGCCACCATCGTCGCCCTGCTCCTCCCTCTCACTGCGGCGGCGCAGGAGCCGGCGCCGGGGACCGAGGACGCGCCCGCCCGCGCCACCGGCGCGGTGCCGGCGGGGCAGCCGCGCTACCTCGAGGCGATGCGCACGGAGCTCACCGCCATGGACGTGCGCGGCGCCGAGTGCGAGGCCGCCGACGCGCTGCGCGCACAGTGCCGCTTCGTCACGCGGGGGATCACGACCGAGCGCGAGTTCACGGTGCACGCCATCTACAGCGACCGCACCGACACGATCTACCTCTACATCGAGCGCTTCCTGGTGGTCCCGGCCGACGGCGCGACGACGAACGCGGTGCTCCGCCGCCTGATGGAGCTCAACTGGGACATCTTGCTCGGCAAGCTCGAGTGGGACTCGACCGACGGCGAGGTCCGCCTCGGCATGGTCGTGAACACCGACTCGAACTTCGATCGGCGCGCCTTCCGCTCGGCGGTCCGCGGCATCGGCCAGCTCGCCGATCGCTACTACGGCGAGCTGGATCGCCTGCTGCGCGGCCGCGCGCCCGCCGCCCCTGCGGAGTGAGCACGCTCGTTGCCACGCGTTGCCGTGGCAGGGCGCTCCTCCTATCCTCCGCGGCCCTAGCTGGTCGAGGAGGATCGCTTGAAGGTCGCCGTCGTCGTCTTCCCCGGATCGAACGCCGACTTCGACGCGCTGCACGCGGTGCGCGACGTGCTTGGCGCCGAGGCGCGCTACGTCTTTCACAAGGAGACGGAGCTCGGCGACGCCGATGCCGTCGTCATCCCCGGCGGCTTCTCCTACGGCGACTACCTGCGCTGTGGCGCGATCGCGCGCTTCAGCCCGATCGCCGAGGCGATCCGCGCCTTCGCCGATCGGGGCGGGCCGGTCCTCGGGATCTGCAACGGCTTCCAGATCCTGACCGAGATGGGCCTCCTGCCCGGCGCGCTCACCCGCAACGCGCACCTGCGCTTCGAGTGCCGCGACGTGTGGGTGCGGGTCGAGGGCGGCGGGACCTTCACCCACGCGATCGAGCAGGGCAGCGTGCTGCGCCTGCCGGTCGCGCACGCGGAGGGCCGCTACCAGTGCGACGCCGAGACGCTCGCGCGCCTCGAGGCCGAGGAGCTCATCGCGCTCCGCTACTGCGGCCCCGACGGCGAGGTCTCCGACGATCCCACCATCAACATCAACGGCTCGCTCGCGAGCATCGCCGGCATCTACAACGACGCCCGCAACGTGCTCGGCCTGATGCCTCACCCCGAGCGCGCCTCCGAGGCGATCCTCGGCAACGACGACGGCCTCCGCCTCTTCACCTGCCTCAAGGATCACCTGGCGGCTTCCGCCTGAGGAAAACATGGCTGCCTCCGACACCCTCCCCGGCGCGCCCGTGCCCTTCCCTGGCGAGCCCGCCGTCGATCGCGCGATCGCCCGCTCCTTCGGCCTCTCCGACGCGGAGTACGAGCGCGTCGTCTTCTTCCTCGGGCGCGATCCGACCTACGCGGAGCTCGGCGTCTTCAGCGTGATGTGGTCCGAGCACTGCTCGTACAAGAGCTCGCGCGTGCACCTCTCGCGGCTGCCGACCGAGGGACCGAAGGTCGTGCAGGGGCCCGGCGAGAACGCGGGCGCGGTCGACATCGGCGACGGCTTCTGCGCCGTCTTCAAGATGGAGAGCCACAACCACCCCTCGTACATCGAGCCCTACCAGGGCGCGGCGACGGGCGTCGGCGGCATCCTGCGCGACGTCTTCACGATGGGCGCGCGCCCGATCGCGTCGCTCAACTCGCTGCGCTTCGGGCGCGCCGATCATCCGAAGACGCCGCAGCTCTTGCGCGGCGTGGTCGCCGGCATCGGCGGCTACGGCAACTGCATCGGCGTGCCGACGGTCGGCGGCGAGGTGCAGTTCGACGCGAGCTACGACGGCAACATCCTCGTCAACGCGTTCACCGTCGGCATCGCCGCGATCGACGGGCTCTTCTTCGGCACCGCGGAGGGCGTGGGCAACCCGGTCCTCTACGTCGGCGCGCGCACCGGGCGCGACGGCATCCACGGCGCGACGAAGGCGTCGGCGGAGTTCGACGCCGAGAGCGAGAAGAAGCTCCCGACCGTGCAGGTCGGCGATCCGTTCATGGAGAAGCTGCTCCTCGAGGCCTGCCTCGAGATCTTTGCGAGCGGCTGCCTGGTGGGCGTGCAGGACATGGGCGCGGCGGGGCTCACCTCGAGCACGGTCGAGATGGCGGCGCGCGCCGGCAGCGGCATCGAGCTCGATCTCGATCTCGTGCCGCGGCGCACGCGCGGGCTCACCCCCTACGAGATGCTCCTCAGCGAGTCGCAGGAGCGCATGGTCATGGTCGCGAAGACCGGCCGCGAGCAGGAGGTGCTCGACCTCTGCAAGAAGTGGGATCTCGACGCCGCGGTGATCGGCCGCGTGACCGACACCGGCCGCTTCGTGTGCCGCGCGACGCCTGGCTACGATCCGCTCACGAGCCATCCCTCGGAGCGCGCGTCGCAGCCCGTCGTGGACATCCCGATCGGCGCGCTGGCCGACGAGGCGCCCCGCTACGACCGTCCGCAGCGCGCGCCGGC
This sequence comes from Pseudomonadota bacterium, assembly GCA_023427125.1. Lineage (GTDB taxonomy): Bacteria > Myxococcota_A > Polyangia > Polyangiales > Sandaracinaceae > JAEZBP01. The sequence continues at coordinate 3,544 of JAEZBP010000637.1, forward strand.
CCCGCCGCAGACCGAGCCGGCGCCGGACCTCGACGTCGACTGCGGCCGCGAGCTCGCCGCGCTCGTCGGGTCGCCCAACCTCGGGAGCCGCCAGTGTATCTGGCGCCAGTAGGACCACATCGTCCGCGACGGAACGGTGTTCCGGCCGGGCGAGTCGGACGCGGCGGTGGTGCGCGTCTTCTGCGAGAAGGACGGTGAGACGATCACCAAGTACCTCGCGCTCAGCGTCGACTGCAACGGGCGGCACGTGCAGCTCGACGCCTTCCAGGGCGCGGCGATGGCGGTCGCGGAGTGCGCGCGCAACATCGCGTGCGCGGGAGGCGAGCCGCTCGGGCTGACCGACTGCCTGAACTTCGGCAGCCCCGAGGTCCCCGAGACGATGTGGCGCTTCGCCCAGGCGATCGACGGCATCGCGGCCGCGTGCAACGCGCTCGCGGTCCCTGTCGTCAGCGGCAACGTCAGCCTCTACAACGAGACCGAGGGCCGGCCGATCCTGCCGACGCCCACCGTCGCGATCGTCGGCCAGCTCGCCGAGCCGACCCACCGGCTGCGCAGCGGGTTCGTGCGCGAGGGCGACGCGATCGTGCACCTCGGTCTGCCCTCGCGCGGCGCGCTCGGCGGCTCCGAGTACTGGGTCTCGAAGACCGGCTACGTCGGCGGCGAGCCCGTGGGGATCGATCTCGCGGCCGAGGTCGCGCTCCAGCGCGCGCTGCGCACCCTGGCCCGCGGCGGGCTGCTCTCGAGCGCGCACGACGTGAGCGACGGCGGCCTCGGGGCGTGCTTGGCCGAGGCGTGCATCGCGAACGGCCTCGGGTGCCGGGTGAGGCTGCCGGGCGACGCCGGCGTCGCGCCCGCGGCGCGCCTCTTCGCCGAGGAGCCGACGCGCGTGATCGTGAGCTTCCCGGCGGCCGACGTCGATCGCGTGCGCCGGGTGTGTGAGGCGCACGAGGTGCCGTGGGAGGTGCTCGGCGAGGTCTTCGGCGATCGCATGATCGTCGAGGGCGCGCTCGATCTCTCGGTCGCCGAGCTGGCGACGCTCCATCACCGCGCGCTCGAGCCGATCGTCGGCGCCTGAGCGTCGAGCTGCGCGAGGATCGCCTCGGCCATCAGCGAGAGCGGAGCCTCCGCGGTGGCGAGCCCCGCCTCGTGCACCGCCCGCGGCATCCCGTAGACGATCGCGCTCCACTCCGACTCCGTCACGCCCCTCCCGCCGCGGCGCCGGATCGCGCGCGCGCCGGCGAGGCCGTCGCTCCCCATCCCCGTGAGCACGACGCCGAGCACGCGGTGGCGGTACGCCTCTGCGGCGGTCTCGAAGAGCACGTCGACGGAGGGATGGTGGGGGCGATCGAGCGGGTCGAAGCCGAGGTGGGCGATCGGCCCCGCGCCGCCGCGCGCGATCGCGAGGTGCATCCCCGCGCGCGCGATCGCGACGGTCCCGGGCTCGAGCAGGAGGCCTTCGCTCGCCTCGACCACGCGCAGCTCGCTGGCCGCGTCGAGGCGCTGCGCCAAGAGCTCGGTGTAGCCGGGCGGGATGTGGAGCGCGACGGCCACCGGCACCGGCAAGCTCGCCGGCAGCGCGGGGAGGAGCCGCGTCAGCGCCTGAGGTCCCCCCGTCGACGTGCCGACGACGACGATCGCGAGCGCGGAGGAGCGCGGAGCGCGCTCGAGCGGCGGCGACGGCGCAGCCCGATCGCGGCGGAGCGCGTCGAGACGCGGCCTCGCGTCGGCCGCCGCACGAACCGCGGACACGAGGTCGAGCTTCATCTCGTAGAGACGCTGCGTCGCGAGCGCGGTCGGCTTCTCGACCAAGGCCACCGCGCCGCGCGCGAGCGCATCGAGCCCGGCCTCGGTCTGTGTGCCCGAGATGGTCACGACGACCACCGCGGGGCGCGCCTCCCGCTTCGCGAGCTCATCGAGCACGGAGAGCCCGTCGAGGTGCGGCATCATCAGATCGAGCGTCACGACGTCGGGGCGCAGGCGCTCGATCTTCTCGAGCGCCTCGAGGCCATCGCGCGCGATGTCGACGACGTCGAGCCCGCCGGCGGTGAGCACCTCGCGGATCACCTTCCGGACGAAGGGGGAGTCGTCCACGACGAGCACGCGAACGCGCCGGCTCTTCATCCCTCTCTCCGATAGAAGAACACGCCGCAGCGCTCCTCGTACTTCAGCGCCGGCGCCCAGCGGAGGAGCGACTCGCTCACCCCGACCCAGAGCGTGCCGCCGGGGCGCAGGCGCTCCTCGAGGAGCGCGAGCACCCTCTGGACCGTGTGGTGGCCGAAATAGATGAGGACGTTGCGGCAGAGGATCGCGTCGAAGGTCCCGAGCGCGCGCACCTCGTCCGGCCGGACCAGGTTCACCCGGGCGAAGCGCACGTGCTCGCGCAGCGCCGGCGAGACGTGGACGCGCCGCTCCCCTCGCTCGAGCCAGCGCTCGGCGAGCGCGGGCTCCGGCAGCTCGCGGATCGCGCGCAGCGAGAGCTCTCCGGCGCGCGCGCGAGAGAGCGCCGCCTCGCTCACGTCCGAGGCGACGATCTCCACCTGAGAGAGGAAGCCCCGGTCGGCGAGCATCATCGCGACGGTGTACGGCTCCTCTCCCGAGGCGCAGGCCGCAGACCACACCCGGAGCCGAGCCCCGGCGCGCAGCGAGGGCGCCAGCACCACGTCGACCAAGCAGCGCAGCTGCTCGTACTCGCGGAAGAAGTACGACTCGTGCACCGTGAGCGTCGCGACCAGCGCGTCGAGCTCACGCCCGCCGGGATCGTCGTACCGAAGGAAGTAGTAGTAGTCGAGGAGCGACTCGAACCCGAGCTCCGTCGCGCGCACCGAGACCTTGGCGGCGAGCAGATCGGCGTCGTCCGGCGAGTACTGCAGCCCGGCGTGATCCTCGATCAGGCCGCTGAGGATCGCGAAGACGCTCGGCTGGAGGGGTAGGGTCAATGCTGCCACCGCGAGAGGGAGGCGGAGCACACGCGGCGCACCTCGGCGTCCGGATCGCGCGCGGCGCACTCGTCGAGCGCCTCGATCATCTCGGGCGCGCCCAGCCCCGCCACGGCCGCGGCGGCGGCCCGCCGGCCGGCCGGACCTCCGCCCGAAGA
>JAEZBP010000662.1 GCA_023427125.1 Pseudomonadota bacterium
GGCCCCGGTCGACGTCGTGTTCCGCGGCGGTGGCGGGTGCGCCTGCGCGATCGGCCGTCCGGCGGGCGGCGAGGGTCGCGCGATGCTCAGCTGGCTCGCGCTCGCCCTCTCGATCGCGCGGACGCGAGCGCGGAGGCGGCCGCTCGTTCCTGGGGCGTGACACGGGGCTGGCGGCGGCGCGCGCCGGGCTCCATGGTGGCGCCCTCGAAGCATGGAGGAGCGGATGAAGGATCGAGTGGCGATCGTCACCGGCGCGAACACCGGCATCGGGCTCGAGACGGCGCGCGCGCTCGCCGAGCGCGGGATGACGGTGGTGATGTGCTCGCGGGACGCTCAGCGCGGCCAGGTCGCGCTCGAGGACGTGCGGGCCAGCACCGGCAGCGACGCGCTCGAGCTCTGCGCGCTCGATCTCGGCTCGCTCGCGTCGGTGCGCGCGGCGGCCAGCGAGATCCTCGCGCGCCACCCGCGCGTGCACGTGCTCGTCAACAACGCGGGCCTCGTGCTGAGCGACCGGCGCACCACGTCGGACGGCTTCGAGGCGACCTTCGGGGTCAACCACCTCGGCCACTTCCTCTTCACGCGCCGGCTGCTCGCGGCGCTCGAGGAGGGCGGTCGCGAGGCCGGCGAGCCCTCGCGCATCGTCAACGTCTCGTCGGAGGCGCACCGCATGAGCCGCGGCCTCGCGTGGGACGACCTCGGCTGCGAGCGCCGCGGCTATCGCGAGCTCGCCGTCTATGCCGACAGCAAGCTCGCCAACATCCTCTTCACGCGCGAGCTCGCGCGCCGCCTCGAGGGGCGCGGCGTCGTCGCGCACGCGGTGCACCCGGGCGTCGTCGGCTCGAGCTTCGGCAAGGACGGCGACACCCGCGGCTGGTTCGCGTTCGGCGTGAAGCTCGTGAAGCCCTTGCTCCTCACGCCCGCCAAGGGCGCGCGCACCTCGATCCACACCGCGACCTCGGAGGACGCCGCGCGCGCGAGCGGCCTCTACTGGTCGCGTTCCCGCCCCGTGAAGCCCTCGCGCGCCGCCCGCGACGCCGAGGCCGCCAAGCGGCTCTGGGACGTGAGCGAAGCGCTCGTGGGCGCGTAGCTTCCGCGGGAAGGGCTGCCTCGACCGCCGGCGTGGGTACGCGTGCTGCGAGGGCCTGACCTGCTCGGGCACCTTCATCACCTCGTGCAGGGACGGCTCGAGCACCTGCTCGCCGAGCGGCGCGGCCTGCGTCGACCACGCGGAGTGCTGCTCCGGCTTGTCCCTCGGCACGTGCTTCGGCTGACGCGCCGATCACAGGCTGAAGAACGAGCGGATGCGCGCGAGCAGCTCGGCCGGGCGCTCCTCCTTGCCGCCCTGGCCGCGCTTGCCGGTGCCCTCGGTCCGGGCCGAGCTCTGGAGCTTGAGCTCGCGCTCCGCGAGCACCTCGCTGATCGCGTCGGCGAGGCTCGGGAACTCCGCGAGGATCGGCTGGAGCGCCTCCTTCGAGACGACCAGGAGCTCGACCTCGCTCTCCGTGCGGATCGTCGCCCGGCGCTGCTCGCCGGTGAGCAGGCCCATCTCGCCGAAGAAGTCGCGAGGGCCGAGCGTCGCGACGCGCTCCATCCCGCCGTGCCGGTCGATCATCACCTGCACGTTGCCCCGCTCGACCACGAAGAGCTCCTGGCCGTAGTCGCCCTGCTGGATGACGACCTCGCCCGGCGCGTAGAGCCGCCGCTCGGTGTGCGCCGCCAGCTCGTGGACCAGCTCGTGGGAGAGCGGCTCGAAGAGCGGGATGCGCTCGAGCGCGCGCTCGACCTCGGCGACGCGCCGGTGGTGATCGCGCTCGGCGGTCCCCGAGTTCTGCTCGACGAGCGTCACCCGCCGCTGCGCCGAGGGGATCGGCACGCCGGCGCGCCGCAGCGCGTACCAGAGCCGGTCGCGCACGCGCCCGTCGATCACCTCGCGATTGTCGAAGTCCTCGATGTAGAAGCGCACCCGGTACTCGACCGCGCTCTCGCCGAAGTGGAGGGTCGTGACGTCGGCCGCCGGCTGCGTCCGCACCCCCGGCACCTCCGCGATCGCGCTCAAGAAGAGGCGGTGGATGCGGGAGGGCGGCGTCTCGTGCGGAGCGATGATCGTCACCGCGCGTCGCACGATCCGCGTCGGCTTGCTGAAGTTGCGGATCGGGGCCTTGGCGAGGAGGTTGTTCGGGACGGTGACCTCCACGCGGGTGTTGGTGACGATGCGCGTCGCCCGCCAGTTGATCTCGATGACCTCGCCGATGTGATCGGAGTCGTCGTCGAACTGGATCCAGTCGCCCACCTCGAAGGGCTGCTGCATCTGGATGGCGAGCCCGGCGAAGACGTTGCCGAGCGTATCCTGGAGCGCGAAGCCGATGACGGCGGTCAGGACGGCGGAGGTCGTGATGAGCGAGGCGGGATCCACCCCGACGCGGCCGAGCACGTAGAGCGCGATGCCGACGTAGAGCGTGACCTGGAGGATGTCGCGGAAGATCCCCGGCAGGCTGCGGCCGGGGCCGCGGCGGCGCTCGAGCACGCCGTGCAGCAAGAGCAGATAGCCGCTGCGGCCCGCCGAGAGGAGCAGCAGGGTCAGCCCGGTGACCTCCACCGGCTTGCGCAGATCCTCGGGCGGATCGGGGAGGACGGCGCGGGCGGCGACGAACGCGACATGGAGGACCAGGAGCACGAGGGGCGCGCGGATGAGCCGGCGTTGCTCGGGCGAGAGCGCGAGCCGGAGCGAGAGCACGAGCAGCGCCGCGATGCCGATGCCGACGGCGCCGAAGGGCGTGAGCCTCCCCTCGAAGATCCGGATCACCTCGTCGCCCACGGCGAAGAGATCTATCCGATCTTGCCTTGAGAACCAAAGGAGTCGTGCGCCGGCGCGGTGACCTCTCGGGCGAAGAGGCCGATCTCGCGCACCGCCTCGCGGGCCTCGGCGAGCGGGAACATGTGCCAGACGTGGATCATGTCCGGGTACATCGTGAGCGTGGCTCTCACGCCGTCGCGCTCGGCGCGCGCGGCGAGCGCGAGCGCGTCGTCGCGCAGCGCCTCCGCCTCACCCGCCTGCACGAGGAGGGGCGGCAGGCCGCGCAGATCGGCGTGGACCGGCGAGACGAGCGGGTGCTCGCGATCGCGCGGCGCGTAGCGGCGCACGTAGGTCTCGAGCACCGGCCGCGCGAGGTAGTCGAAGCGCGCGTTGGCGTCGATCGACGCGCCGCGCAGCGTCAGATCCGCCCACGGCGAGATCGCGACGAGGCCGGCCGGCAGCGGCTCGCCCGCGTCGCGCAGGGCGATCGCCGTGGCGAGGGTGAGCCCTCCGCCGGCGCTCTCTCCCGCGATCACCACCCGCGCCGGGTCGACCCCGCGCTCGAGGAGCCAGTGCCAGGCGATCACCGCGTCGTCGATCGGCGCGGGGAAGGTGTGCTCGGGCGCGAGCCGGTAGTCGATGGCGAGGGCGTTGGCGCCGGCGGCCTGCGCGAGGCGCAGGATGAGGTGGCGGTGGGTGTCGACGCTGCCGATCGAGTAGCCGCCGCCGTGCAGGTAGAAGATCCAGCGGTCGTCGGCGCCCTCGCGATGAAAGAGCCGGCCCGGCACCGTGCCCGCGCGCACGTGCTCCTCGCGCACACCCTCGGGCAGCGGCCGCTTGGGCATCGCGGCGAGCGCGCCCCGCTGGAGGGCGAGCGGCAGCGCGGTCGAGCGCTTGCCGTAGTGGTGGAGCAGGCGCGCCCACGCCTCGAAGCCCACCTCCCAGCTCGGCCTCATCGGCCCGCGCATCCGCCGCCGGATCCGTATCGCCTGGTGCGCTCCGCGCATCACCCACCGCATCGGCATGGGCAGCAGGGTAACGCGCTCGCGGCGCGCGCGCCGAGTGCAGCTCGCGCGGGCCGACGGCTCGGCGAGGAGGTAGGGTTCGACGCATGAGCGAGCCGAGCGTCCAGGAGCGCTACGCACCGAACAACGCCTGCTTCGGCTGTGGCGTCGCCAACCCGAAGGGCCTCCGCATCCGGAGCTTTCCGCGAGGAGACGAGCTCGTCTGCGAGTGGACGCCCGAGCCTCACCACCAGGCGTTCGAGGGCGTGGTCAACGGCGGCATCCTCGGCACGCTGCTCGACTGCCACTCCAATTGGGCGGCGACCATGCACCTCATGGCGAAGCAGGGCGTCGATCACCCGCCCTGCACCGTCACCGCCGACTTCCACGTGAAGCTGCGCCGGCCGACCCCGCTCGTCCCGCTCACGATCATCGCGAAGGTGATCGAGTCCGAGGGCGACCGGGCCACCGTCGAGGCGCGCGTCGAGGCCGGCGGAAAGGTCACCGCGACCTGCATCGGCACCTTCGTCGCGGTCGGCGAAGGCCACCCCGCCTATCACCGCTGGTAGGCGGCAGAATCGCCGCGCGCCGCTCGGAGCGGTTCCTCGCTTTCAGAGCTCGAGGCCGTGGCCGCGGGCGAGGGCCTCGACGATCGCCAGCGGGTGGGCGGCCTCCGGCGTCGCGCGCGCCTCGTCGGGAAACGCGCGCGCGATCCAGATCGCGACCGCCCGCGCGCGCAGCTCGGCCTCCACGCGCGAGTCGGCCCCGAGGGTCGCGAAGAACGAGGCGCGCAGGTAGAGCCGCTCGTCCTCGGGCTCGACGGGCGCCGGGAGCCGGCGATCGATGCGCGCGAGCGCGTCGCGGACGAAGCCGACCCCGAGGCGCACCACGTCGCGCGGGGCTCGCCAGGCCACGTGGGTCGAGAAGAGCCGCTCGACGCTCGCCCGCGCCGCGCCGAGCGCCTCGTGGGGATCGCGCGCGGCGCCGTCGACGCCGGCCGCGAGCGCCCACGCGAAGTCCGCGAGGTCCGGCTCGCGCTCGAGCCCCTCGGCCCGCTCGTCGAAGAAGGCCACCAGCTCCTCCGGTGTCACCCCGCGCTCGCCCATCGCGATCTGCGGTGGCAGGGCCGGCACGAAGAGCTCGGGCGGCAGCTCGCTGCCCCGGCTCGCCCGGGTGAGCGGCTCGCCCTCGGCCCGCACCTCGAACACGCACGCGCACTCGAGGCGGGGCACCACCCGGATCGCGCTCCCCACGTCGACGTAGCGGGTCGGGAAGGTCCGGCACCCCATGGGCTTGCCCGCGTGGATCCGACAGCGCCGATCCGTATCGAGGTAGAGGCAGCTCCCCTCCGCCCGAGTGACGGTCGAGAGCAAGGAGGAGGCGCCGTGCTCGGGCAGGAACACCCGCTCCGGGCAATTTCCGGCCTCCTCGAGCATCGGGAGCAGCGCCCGGGCCCGCGCGACCTCCACCGGCGCGAACAGGATCGTATCAAACTGACTGCAGCATCCGCCGGATCCGTCGCAGGCGAACGTGTATCCAGGGAGATGCACGATCGGCCGATCGCGGGGGACGGCCGCCTCCTCGTCGACCTCGCGCGCCTCGAAGCAGCCGAGCCGCGCGAGCTCTCCGAAGAACGCGCGGACGTGCTCGAGGCGGACCGGCGCCCCGGCCTGGCCCGCGGCGAGGCGGATCCCCTCGAGATCGCGGGTGCCGTCGGCCTGCCGCAGCACCTTCCACTCGCGCTCGCCGAGCTGCACCGGGGCCGCGCCCTCGAGGTGGAGCATCACGAAGGCTGCGCCCTCCACCACCTGGCGGCGGGCTCGCACGTGGGCGCCGAGCCGCGGTCGCTCGGGGATCATCGCGCCATCCTACCCTGTTTGCGGGCGCGCACCTTCGCCCGCCGCCAGGACTTGCCACGAACCCTCGAACGGCCCACAACCAGCGGCCCGCGCGAGAGCGGGCCTCCTCGAGAGCCGTGTTCAAGCTGGCCCCACCCGAGACCCACGCGAGCGCGCTGACGCCCGCCCAGCGCCGCGCCGCGCTGGCGTTCGCCGAGGCCATCGTCCCGGGCTCCGACCGCGTTCGCCCCGCCGACGAGCGCACCGTGCGGCTGACCGAGCAGGTGGTCGAGCACGTCTCGCCGATGGCGAGCGCGCTCTGGCGCAACGGCCTGGCCGCCCTCGATCGGGCCGCCGTCCTCCGCACCGGTCGGAGCTTCGCCAAGCTCGGCGAGCACGAGCAGCAGCGCCTGCTCGCCCGCTGGGAGAAGGACCCGGTGATGCGCGCCCCGCTCCTCGCGGTCGCCTTCGCCTTCAAGTTCACGCACTTCGACACCCTCGAGGTGTACGAGGGGCTCGGCGGCAAGCTCAACGTCGTCCAGCGCCTCGAGGAGCCGCGCTGGCTCTCGCAGATCGTCCCCGCGTCGAGCTGGGACGAGGCCGAGACGATCGAGTGCGAGGTCGTGGTGGTCGGCACCGGCGCGGGCGGCGCGGTCGTCGGCAAGGAGCTGGCCGATCGCGGCCACGCGGTCGTCTTCGTCGAGGAGGGCGAGCACCACCGGCGCGACGCCTTCACCGGCAGCTCCATCCAGGCGCACTTCGACTTCTACCGGGGCTCGCTGACGCTCGGCAACGCCGCGATGCCCATCTTCATGGGCCGGCTGGTCGGCGGCTCGACGGCGATCAACACCGGCAGCTGCTTCCGCACCCCGCCCTGGGTGCTCGACCGCTGGTGCGAGGAGCTCGACACCGACGAGCTCTCGCCCTCCGCGATGGAGGCGCACTTCGAGCGCGTCGAGGCCACCCTCTCGGTCGCCCCCGCGGACAAGCGCGCGGTCGGCCCGATCGGCGACGTCATCGCCCGCGGCTGCGACGCGCTCGGGTGGAAGCACGCGCGCATGAAGCGCAACGCGCCCGGCTGCATGGGCGAGGGCTTCTGCGACTTCGGCTGCCGCACCGACGCGCGCAAGAGCACGAACCTGAGCTACGTCCCGCCGGCGCTCGAGAAGGGCGGGATGCTCTTCACCGGCCTGCGCGCGACGAAGATCACGATCGAGAACGGCCGCGCGGTCGGCATCGAGGGCGTCGACCAGCGAGGCCGCACCCTGCGCGTGCGCGCCGACGTCGTGGTGTTCAGCGGCGGCGCGATCCCGACGCCGGTGTTCCTGCAGAATCAGGGCATCTGCAACTCGAGCGGGCAGGTCGGGCGCAACCTCAGCGTGCACCCGAGCACCGGCTTCTTGGCCTTGATGGACGAGAAGATCGAGGGGCACAAGCACATCCCGCAGGGCTACTACGTCGAGGAGTTCATCCGCGAGGGCATCCTCATCAACGGCGCGCAGGCGGACATGAACTTCGCGCCGATCCTCTTCCCGATGACCGGCCACCGCTTGATGGAGGTCCTCGAGAAGTTCGATCGCATGGTCTCCTACGGCCTCCTGATCGCCGACGCGAAGGCGAGCGGCGTCGTCTCGCAGGGCCCCGGCGGCCTGCCGGTCGCGCGCTACAGCCTCACCAAGGAAGACTGCGCGCGCATGCACCGCGCGATGGTCGTGTCCGGCGAGATGTCGTGGGCGGCGGGCGCCAAGGCGCTCTACCCGGTGAACCACCCGATGCCGGTCGTGGAGAGCCAGGCCGACTGGAAGCGCTTCAAGGAGCTCGAGCTGACCCCCGGCGACCTGATGCTCACGAGCTACCACCCGCTCGGCACCTGCAAGATGGGCCGCGACCCGAAGACCAGCGTCGTGGGCCTCGATCACCAGACCCACGACGTCCCGGGCCTCTACATCGTCGACGGCAGCAACGTCCCCGGCCCCCTCGGCGTGAACCCGCAGATCACGATCATGGCGATGGCCACCCGCGCCGCCGGCTGCATCGCCGACGCGCTGGCCTGAGGCTCACTCCTCGCCGTCGTCGCCCGCGTCCTCCGTCGAGCCGGCGTCCTGCTCCGTCTCCTCGGGGCCGGCGTCGAAGCACTCGTAGTTGCCCGCGTCGTCGCACGGCGGCGGCGCGATCAGGTTCCCGCTCGTGATGCAGCCGTCCAGCGTGACGCTGGCCAAGCCTGCGGTCGCCACGAGGAGCATCTTGCGCGGCCCGCGGATACGCTTCTTCTCCATGGTCGCCCCGCGGCAGCAAGCCGCGTGCTCGACACGTTCGCCAGCCGAACCAAGCCGCCACCCGCGCGCGTGGCACAGAGTGCGCCGGGCCACCGCCTTCGCCAGCCGCGCAGCGTTGACACTGGATACGTGCGCACTTAGCCTGCGGGCGTGAACATCACGTTGGCCATCGACGATGAGCTCCTCGAGCGCGCGCGCAAGGTTGCCGCGGGCCGCGGGAAGAGCCTCAACCAAATGGTTCGTGAGCTGCTCGAGATCGAGACCGGCCGCCATGACGGCCTCGAGCGCGTGCGCGCGCTCGAGGAGCTGTGGTCGACGTCTGCGGGGCGCTCCGGAGGGGCTCGGTTCCGCCGCGAGGACACCTACGCCGACCGGATGAAGTGAGCGCCTTCATCGACACGAACGTCCTCTTGTATGCGGACGATCTGGACGCCGGTGAGAAGACGTCGATCGCGCGCGAGCTCCTCCGCGAGCGGCTTGGACAGCGCAGCGGCGTGATCTCGACGCAGGTGCTGCAAGAGTTCTACGTCAATGCGACGAAGAAGCTCGGTCTGGATCCGGCTGCGGCGCAGGCACGTGTCGAGCTCTACGGTGGGCTGAGCGTGGTGCTCATCGACCTCGAGCTCGTCCTCGCCGCGATCGAGCTGCATCGACTCGAGCTCATCTCGTTCTGGGATGCGCTGATCGTTCGTGCTGCCGAGCGCGCAGACTGCGACGTCCTCTACTCCGAGGACCTGCAGCACGGCCGCCGGTACGGCCGACTTCAGGTGATCAACCCGTTCGCGTGAGCGGGCGTCAGTCGCGGGCGAAGAAGCGCTGGATCTTCTTCATCCGCTTCTGCAGCAGGATGGGGAGCTTCCAGGCGCGGGTGACGCGCATGAGCTGGGCGTCGGCGAGGATGTCGCCGAGCTCGAAGGTGGACGCGTCGAAGGGCATCCAGAAGGGCTCGGGCTGGCTGTTCTCGTCGATGAGCACGCTCTTCGGGCGGCAGAACGTCAAGAGCGAGTGCTCGCTGTTGGCCACGCCGAAGCCCGTCTCGCGCACGCCGCTCCAGGGCAGATCCGGGATCGCGCCGGTCATCGAGTGGTTGTTGATGTCGACCACGCCGACGTCGAGCCGCTCGGCGAGCCGCTCGGCCCGCGCGATGTCCGCCGTCCAGATCGACGCGCCGAGGCCGTAGCGGCCCGCGTTGGTGCGGCGGATGGCGTCCGCCGCTCCGTCGACGCGCACGATCGCGAGCACCGGGCCGAAGGTCTCCTCGTTCACCACGGCCATCGCCTCGGTGCAGTGATCGAGGATCGTCGCCGCGTACCCGAGCCCCTCGCCGACCTCCTCGCCGCCCACCACCAGCTTGGCCCCGCGGGCGAGCGCGTCGGCGACGTGCGCCTTGACCACCTCGAGCTGCCGCCGGTTCTGGAGCGGCGCGATCTCCACCTCGCCGAAGTCTCCGTCGCCCGCCCGCAGCTTGCGCCACGCCTCGCCGAGCCGCGACACGAGCGAGTCGGCGATGCGCTTGTCGACGTAGACCAGCTCGACCGCGCCGCACGACTGCCCCGCGTTCTGGAGCGCCCAGTGCGTCAGGCCGGCCACCGTGCGCTCGAGATCGCAGTCGGCCAGGACGATCGCCGGATCGTTGCCGCCCATCTCGACGCTCGACGGAATGCCGAGCTCGGCGCAGCGCACCCGCACCTTCTTGCCGGTCTTGCCCGAGCCCGTGAACACGCAGGCGTCGATGCCCGCCTCGAGCAGCGCCGCGCCGACCGTTCCGTCGCCCTGCACGACCTGCAGGAGGCCCTCGGGCAGCTCCTCGGCCAGCCGCTCGGCCAGCCACGCGCTCGAGAGCGGCGTGTACTCGGAGGGCTTGAGCACCACGCCGTTGCCGGTCATCAGCGCCGGGATGAGCGAGCGGTAGAGCCCCGAGACCGGGTAGTTCCACGGCGCGATGACCCCGATGACCCCGCGGGGCACGAGATCGATGTGCGCGCGCTTCTTCGGGAAGCTCAGCGGGTTGAGGCGGACCTTCTTCTTCACCGCCTTGCCGGCCACCCGGGCCCAGCCGCTCACCGCGTCGAGCGGCCCGAGCGCCTCGGTGAACATCGCGTCGACGTCGACCTTGCCGACCTCGAGCTTCACCAGCGAGAGCACCTCGTTGCGGCGGATCAACATCGTCTTGGCGGCGCGCTTGAGCGCCGCGACCCGCTCCTCGAAGGGCTGGTTGCGCCAGATGTGCTGCGCGCGCCGGGCCCGCGACACCGCCTCGCGCACCGCCTCGGGCGCCGTCACGGCCACCGGGGGCAGCGCCCGCCGATCCGTCGGGCAGATGCGGTGGATCGCCCCGCCACGCACGATGGGCTCGAGCCCGCCGGTGCTGGCCGGCGAGGCCACTCCCGTGACGCCGTTTCCGCTCTTCGTGCTCGTCTCCATCTAACGCCTCCGCGAGTGCCCCGGCCTACCACAGCCGCCCTCCCGGCGCCGCATCCCGCGTGAGGGCCGCTCACGGAGCGCGTCTGTCAAAGCGCTTGGACGGGTCGCGATTCAGCGACACCAGGGGTCGACAGTTCTTTTCCCGTTCGCCCTGAGCGCGCAGGCGCAGGCTGCCCCAACGGCCAGGCTCAGGAGTCGAAGGGCGCGCGGTCCTTCGACTGCGGCTCGCTGCGCGAGCCTCGCTCAGGACGAACGGTGAAGGACTGCGGCTCGCTGCGCGCGCCTCGCTCAGGACGAACGGTGAAGGAGGTCCGCTGACTACGGAGGCGCGGTGGGGGAGGCGGTCTC
>JAEZBP010000732.1 GCA_023427125.1 Pseudomonadota bacterium
CTCGAGGCGGCGCGCAGCCCGACGGCCACCCCGGCGCGCAGCGCGGCCGTCGCGTAGTAGCGCGAGACCCCCGGCGTGAGCTCGAGCGGCCGCTCGACGAAGGGAACGATGCGCTCGGGCGGCGGCTCGCCGCAGCCGGGCAGCACCGACGCGACCGCCGAGACCGCGCTCGCCTCGAGGAAGCGCCGGCGCGTGAGCGGCACGAGCTCGGGGCGCTCCTTCATCGATGGCATCCGGTGCAGGTGGTGGGCGGCGCGACGTCGAGCTCTCGCGCGATGCGGCGGCCGCGCGCGGGGTCGCTGGGCAGACCCATCGCGTCGACGAGCGCGAGGGGCCGCAGGTGCGGGCTCGGATCGCGGTGACAGTCCACGCACCAGCTCATGTGCATCGCCTCGACCTTGTGGACGGAAGCCATCGTATCGACGCGCCCGTGGCACGTCTCGCACCCGACGCCGTGGCTCACGTGCGCCGAGTGATCGAAGAACACGAAGTCAGGTAGCCGCGTGACGCGCCGCCACTGGATCGGCGTTTGGTGATCCCAGCTCTCGCGGATCGGCGCCGTCTGCGGGCTGTCGTTCCAGATCTGATTGTGGCACCCCATGCAGAGCGCCGTGTCGGGCATCCCCGCCGTCGGCCCCGTCTCCGCCTCGTGATGGCAGTAGAGACAGCGGATGCCGTCATCGCGCGCGTGGTGCCGGTGATCGAACTCGATCGGCTGCTCCACCTCGATCCCGACGTCCCGCTGCCCGGGCGTCCGCACCCACGCCATCAAGAGCGCCGGAACACCCAGCACGACGAGCGCGCCCCCGAGCAGCGCCACCCGAAACACGGAGTCTGACCATCGCGGTAAGGGCGCCATCGCTCGTGTCGCCCCGCCTCGATCGTGCCCAGCGCGCAACGCATCCCGTCACGAGCCGCGACCTTCGACAGGGCAGCCACCGGCTGAGCAAGCATCGGGCCCGGCCAACGGCGAGGTCCGGCACCCGACATTGACGGATCCTCGCCAGTGAGCGCAGCATCGTGACGTGCCGTCGCTCCTCCACGAAGGCATCGTGCGCCTCTTCCAGGATGGCCCCGACCTGGCTGTGACGTTGCTGCGCGACGTGCTCCGCGTCGAGCTGCCCGAGTACAGCGAGGTCCGCATCGAGAGCGCCGACCTCGGCGACATCGAGCCGGCGGCGCGCCACGCCGATCTCGTGGTGCTCCTCGTGGATGACAGGCCGGTCCTCGGCATCGTCATCGAGGTCCAGCTCGGCGTCGATGAAGACAAGCGCTTCGCCTGGCCGGCCTACGCCACCAACCTCCGGGCGCGCCTGCGCTGCGACGTCGAGCTGTTGGTCTTCACCCCGGATCGCGCCGTTGCGCGCTGGGCCGTGAGGCCGATCCCCATCGGCCAAGGTTTCTTCAAGGCGCTCGTGGTGGGCCCCGACGGCCTGCCCTCGCCGTCCTCTGCGCGATGGGCCATGGCCGCGACGAGCAGGACGTCGCGGTCCCCGGCGCGGCCGCGGCCCTCGAGGCCCTCCGCGTGGCGCCGGGCTTCGAGGGTCAACGAGGGCTACTCTACTCGGACCTGGTGTGGGTCGCGCTCGACGGCGCCGCCCGGATCGCCTTGGAGGCGCTGATGCAGAGCGGACGATACGAGTACCAGAGCGAGTTCGCCCAAAGGTACTTCTCCGAGGGCAAGGCCGAGGGCAAGGCCGAGGGCAAGGCCGAGGTGGTTCTCAAGCAGCTGCGGCTGAAGTTCGGTGAGCTCAGCCCCGACGTTCGGGCGCGCGTCGAGAACGCCACCGGCGACGACCTCGACCTCTGGGCCGAGCGCATCCTGACCGCGGCGACCCTCGAAGAGCTCTTCGGCTGAGCGGGCTGGCGCGGGGATTCGCGCGCGCAGCCCGGCCCTCCATGCAGCCGGGCGTCGAGGCTCCCGACCGCCTTGGGCGCCTCCCATCTGCTGACAGCAGAGCCACTCGACGAGGCCCGGACGCTCGGACCGCTCGAGCGCGAGAGCACCTCTCGGGCACCGGCGCTCGATGATCTCGACGGATATCGCGACCTCTGTCGCTTTTGTCGACCGGACCGTGGGCTGCGACGACGACAGGACCCGGTCCGAAGTGATTGGAGTGGCACCTGCGACGGCGACAGGTGCCACTCCGAAGCGCGCGGAGTGGCAGCGGAGAGCGCGACAGGGGCCGGTCGGAACGTTCGGAGTGGCACAGGAGATGGCGACAGGGGCCGGTCCGCGCCGTTTGGAGGGGCACCTGCGAGCGCGACAGGTGCCGATCCGGTCGCTTGGAGGAGCAGCGGAGAGAGCGACCGCTTGCTGAAGGGACGGTCGGAGTGGCGCTGGTCGGGCTCATCGACCGCTTCACGAAGAGCCGCCTCGCCGGCATCGACGCCGTGCGCACCGCCGAGCTGCCGAAGCTGGACGCGGCGCGCACCCGGCTCGACACGGCGGCGCAAGCCTACAAGGCCGCGCGCGACGCCGACGCCTACCTCGACGCCTTCGGCACGGAGAAGGCGATCCGCGACGAGCACCGGCACGCCGTGACCTCCCTGATGGGGACCGTCCGTGCGCTGCACCCCGGCGACAATCAGCGCCAGGACGTCATCTTCCCGGAGTCCTCGACCGGCTCACCGGCCGGCGCCGACGAGGACGAGACGGGCGACGCCGACACCGACCCCGTCGCCCCCGCCGACGCCTGACGTCCAGAGTCGCCGGCCCTGCCCTGCTACGCTGCCGCGCAGTGCGGTCGCAAGGGCGCCTCCCAGCGATCCGGTGGGCTCGATGTGGGCCTGCGGGCAACGAGTGCTCAACTGAACCGGAGTCGGCCTGTCGTGCGGTTGGCCTCACCTCACGCGAAGACGTGGCCTGCGGGACCACGCGCCGCGCCGTCCGTGGCCGACCTTCGGCGGAAGCGAGCATGGCCGCGCGCTTCGAGAAGCTCGCCGATGTCTCCGGCGCCCACGTTCGCCCGGGCGACACGCGGCACCGCATGGCGCTAGGATCCGCCCGTCGACGTCAGCCCGGTGTCCGGCCGTCGACCTCGGAGACCGACCCATGCTGTACGACCTCGATCGCTTCCGCCGAAGGCTCCGGCGCGACTACACCGTCGATGATCTCACCATGGTGGTCGCCGTCCGCGCCCATGACCATAATCCGTGGGTAAAGGAGCGGTTGAGGATCCTCGGCGGATACTATGAGCCGGCACCTCGTTGCATCATCGTGGACTTCGGCTCTGAGGAGCCGCATCGGGCCGAAGTGCGCTCCATCGCGGAGGGATCTGGGCTGGACTACCTCTACGTGGGCGACGACGGAGTCTTCAGCCTCGCCAAAGCGCGCAACCTGGGCGCCGCACATGCGCGGACCGACCTACTCTTCTTCAGTGATATCGACTGCTTCGGGTCGCGCGACTTGTGCGGCCGACTCATAGCCCATGCCAACGCAATCGACATCGCTGCAGTCTTCGACCAGATCATCAAGCTGCCCGTCTACCATCTGACTAGGAAGGTCACCGTCGACTTTCTCGAGGCCGACGCCGAACAACGCTCTGCCCTCCTCGAGTCGGCGTTCGCCGAGAGCGTCCACTCCCCACCCGGAACAGCTGCTGACTTCGTGGACCCCAGCTCCAACTTTTTCGTCTGCCGAAGAGACTTCTACGACATGGTCGGTGGGTACAACGAGGCATTTCGCGGCCACGGATCAGAAGACTACGAGTTTCTGCTGCGACTCGCTGTCTACTCGGGCCAGTTTCCCTTACCTCAGGATCCTGCCGCGGACGATTTCGGGCCACTGGGCGGCTCGTTCTTTGGGCCGAAATACTACCGTGGCTTCCGTCGGCTCGGCGAGCTGTTCTCGTTCCAGGCCGAGATGGCCGGCCTCCGTATCGCACATCTGCACCATCCTCGCCCGGCGGCCGTAGACGGCTGGTATGCGAGCAGCGACTGGAAACGTACGCGATTTGCCGATCAGGTCGGTCCGTTCCTGACCGATCGCATGCAGCTGCTTCGCTATGACTGGATGCCTCGTACCCGGTCTGCGCTGGTGCTCATTTGCCATGACTGGCACTACGAGTTCTTCGTGCCGCTTCGGCTGGCAGGCTATCGCCTCGTACTATGCGCCGCGACCGATCGCGCTGCATGTGAATCTGCCCATAACATGATCGTGAATCGGAAGGTGGATGCCGTCGCCGTCTTCAACCCATATATGCGCTCACATTCGATGCTGTTGCCGCTGTTTGAACAGGCCCGTGCGTCCGGGCTCCCGACGATCGTGGTTGAGCGCGGTACTCTGCCGGAGAGCTGGTACTACGCCGAGGACGTCTCGTACGTGGACGCGGACTGGAGCGCCGCGACGCTGCAGGCCTACATCCCGACACACGACGAGCGAGCGCTGGCGGACGACTACATTGGCAGCCTGCGCTCTGGCGGGCATACGCTGGAAGAGAGCGGATCGATGGAGCGCACCATGTCCCGCTACTCTTCGTATCGGCACCGCCACTCGAAGATCTGCTTCGTCCCTCTGCAGATCGACGACGATCTCGCTGTTACCCGCTTCACGGAGGGGCACATCAGCTACCCGACTTTCCGCACCAGTCTCGCACAGGCCGCTGAGAAGCACCCCGACGTGCTCTTTCTCATCAAGCCACACCCACTCTCGACGAACGCATCGACGCCGAAGCTAGCCAATGTCGTCACATGCGCCGGCGACGACAACGTGCACGCGCTGATTGAGTTGGCTGATGCGATCATCTGTTACAACAGCGGCGTTGGATTGCTGGCGCTCATCCATCGGAAGTACGTCGTCACGGTGGGCAACGCCTTCTACAACTTGCCAGAGTTTGGGAGGCGGGCCGCGACGGTCGATGAGGCCGTCGAAATTGCGTTCTCTCGAGACGCCCCCCGCGGCAGCGGCGACATGGCCCACTATGTGGCTTGGCTGCTCTTTCGAAAGTACTCCTTCTTCAAGGCCGACTCACACTATCGTCATCTCGGACACCGGCGCTCTCACGAGTACCGCGACATTCGGTTCTATCACTTCAATTTCGAGACGCGGCAGTCGATGCTGCGCGCGCGCTTCAGCCGCCCGTTCTCGAAGCGGTCCTATTCGAGTGGCCGATTGGGGGTCGACGTCGCGAAGCGAGCCCGAGGCCCTGTGGCCCTCCTCGGGAGAGGCCCGAACGGCCACCTCGCCGGGCTCCGCCGAAAGCTCAGCAAGCTGCAGCGCTCGCCGAAGGAGTTCTTCGCCGACTCGCGGATCCCTGCCTTGCGGTGGATTGGGCGCGCCATCCTGGCCAACAGGCGTCATGCCTGAGCAGCGCAGCCGGACTGAGCAACGCCACGTCTTCCGCGGGAGGATTGATCACGTTCCGGGAGGGGCTGCCTGTACGGTGCCGGACCAAGGACTTCCCGACGAGGTCGCGTACTTAGCCGGCACCGAGCCCGCCCGCGTGCGGCAACGCAAGGTCGCCTCCGCGTCCGGGCCCTCGATCATCGCGATCAGCCGCTCGCGAAGCACGCGGAACCGCAGCCGTAATCCATCGGTCAACTTCAGATCGCCCGACGGCCACCCAGAAAAGCCCACATCCCTCACCGAACTTGATCACAACAGGCCGAGTTCCCCTCCGTCTTCGTGGCGCTACTCACCGGACGCGATCCTGTTGCTCGGGCGTCACGCCACGTCCATGCGTCGGACAGGCCTGCCTGCTCAGGTGCTCTCGGCGAGCCACTCGAGCGCGCGTCGGCGGAGCTCGACCGCGATGTCGATCGCGCGATCGATCGTGCACGGCTCGCCGGTCTTAGGATCTACGTAGTGGGACATCTCGACGCAGCTCACGTAGAAGAGCTCCTCCAGCGTCCGGCGTTGGGTGGATCGATGCCGAGACTGGGTGCGATCGTCGGTAAGCCCAAGTCCGCTATAGAATGGCTCACCGAAGCAGACGACCTGTTTACCGTGCAGGAGCGCTTCAAATCCAAATTGTGAGGTCACAACGTAGACCTTGTCTGCCAGCGCGAGCAGCGAGGGCGGGCTCACCGGTTCCGTTACGACCTTTACGTTGGCTAGCGCGTCCTCCGGACCGAAGTAGCCGGGACGACCACGGTTCCGTCCGACCTGCGAATCGGGGTGCGTCTTAACGAGGATCTGCGCCTCGGGATTCTCGTCGATCGCGGCGCGCAACATCTCCCGGAACGCGCCGGCTGATGCCCGACCCAGTTCAATCGACGCGTCGCCCAAGGTTTGGTCGAGGACCAGGACCATCGGCCGCTTTGGATCGAGCCCGCGAAGCTCCCTGGGGAGCTCAGCGGGCATGCTGTTGTACTTTGTAAGGCCAGCGTTCTTGATCCGGTCGATGATACGCCGGCTCTCGGTGAGCTGCTGTGGGTCGAGTTGATAGTTGGGATCGTGCAGCTTCATCCGCATGCGCGACGGACGCGTCGCATCGTAGTAGTACGCGAGATCGTCCACGACGAAGCCGAATGGACGCCGAAGCTCGATCGGCGCGCTCCGATTCGCCCATGTGAAGCAGCCCGCGAAGAACGACGTCTCGACGAAGAAGATCGGCTTGTCAAACTGGAAAGCGTGCTGTATCACGGCCAGTTGGTGGCTCTCGCCAGGCCGCCACCGGCACAGGAAGAGAGCATCACAGCGCTCCCACTCTGCCGTGTTTCCGGGGTTTATCACGCGGTTCGACGAGAAGAGCAGCTTGTAGTTACTGAGCTCACCGGCCTCGAGGTCGCCTTGTGCGGCATTGCCGACATAGAGCTTGAACGGCGCGGGGTCGGTACGGAACTCAGCAATGCGGGTCTCGCGAGGATGCTCGCGCTGATAGACCCGCTCCATCCAATAGTCATACGCGGAGTCGGCCGCGTAGCCGGAGCGGACCGTGCTCGTACGTGTACGCCGATTGATGACCGGCTCGAGCATCGCGTCGACACGCTTCTCGGTCCAGCGCCGAGTGGCGTTCTTGGCGGCACCCCGGGCACGTCGAAGCGCCTTCTCGATCCGATTCTCCACCAGGGGTGCCGTCGGCTCGAACTCGGGCCAGTACTCGGTCAGCTTCATGTGCTCGAGGAACACTTCGTATCGAGGGTGGATGCGTGACTGCCAGGGTTTCCGCTTGTACGTGTAGTGAATGATCGCGGGATCCCGGAGCGCGTCCTCGATCTCTTCATGTGAGTACCAGTTCTTCACCCCAACGCTGGTGCGCCTCCATCGCTTCTCGAACATGGAGCCATGGACATTCCAACGAGGATGCACGTAGCCGATGCTCTCATGGAACACCGTGTTGAGAATCTCCTGATCACCCAAGGTGATCAGGTACTTTGCTCGCCTGAGGTAATCTGCCACGCGTTCCAGGAAGCGCGCCTCGCGAAGCGCCACGAGGTCAAGCAGAAGCACGCCGCCGTTCACGTGCGGAGTCGCTTCTGCGAGTCCGAACTTCTCGTTGTAGTGGCGGCTGACCGAGTCCTCAACCCCGAGGAACAGGCGGCCGGCCATGTCGACGTCATAGAGCTTGCGAAGGCGGTCGATCACGACGAGGTCGCAATCTAGGTACACGGCCTTGCGGACATCGGAGGGAAGCACGTTGGGCATCAGCAGTCGGAAGTAGGTCGCGATGGAGATGCCCGGAGTGGTTCGGATCTCGGAGAACTGCGACGCCTCGACGACTACCTGTTCCAGCGAGAAATCGCGAATCCTTCGCAGCGCGTCGAAGCGCCGAGCATCGAGATCGGGAAAGCACGCGTCGGTCAGCACGTAGAAGTGGAGATCGTCCGCGTCCGTCGAGCTCTTCAACACCGACGCGATCGTCGTCGCGCAGAAGGGTAAGAACTTGCGGTCGGAGGCGAGCACCACGTTCACGCGAGACCGCGCACCCGAAGCGCTCGCGTCCCGCGCACGCTCGATCATCATACCTGTCATGCCACCGTGCTCCATCCGGCGCCCCTACCGAAGGCCGACCCGCCGTTCTGGGAACACACCTACGCCGGCGTTCCCGGATCCGTCACCCTGGCGAGCACTCGGGTCCAGTTGTCCTGAAAGCCCAGGTACTCGTACTTGAGACCCGTGGACTCCCGATACTCTCGAAACGCCTTTACGACGTCTCGTTCCCAACCCTTGTAACCGAAGTACTCATCAAAGAGGATCACCGTCCCCGGACGGAAGAACCTCCCCAGGTTCTCGAAGATGGTCTTCGCTGACGAGTACAAGTCGGAGTCGATATGAAGAAAGGCCACGGCGTCGCTTGGCTTCATGTATGACCGGACGAACTCGGGTAGGGAGCTGTCGAAGAAACCTTTGTGCAGGGTCACGTTCCGGGGCACCTTGGGCAGCTTTGGCACGGCAAAGTGCCCTTTCTCATGCTTCGGTGACCATTTCTCAGGCAGCCCTTCGAACGAGTCGAAGCCATGCAGATGCCACTTGGGCCGATGCTCCGCGAAGTACCGAATCGACGTGCCTTTGAATACACCGAACTCGAGATGGAAACCGTCCAACGTGACGCTCTCCAGCGCCGCGTTCCAGATGGCATCGCGGCTTCCGTAGGGATGAGCGTGGGGCCACATGTGCTCGAGCGCGTATCTCGCGGTCTTCTCGCCCTCGATCATGGAGATACGGCGCTGGATCGTCGGCCAGCCTTGTGCGTGAACCTCTCGTATCAGCTCGTCGAGCTTGGCTTCGATCCGCTGCAGGTCCGCCGCGTCGGCCCGATCTGATTTCGTGACAGCACGCTGGGCAAGCTCCGTACTCGCACGGAGCTTCTGGACAATGCTTCGAAGCATCTCGCCTCCAAAATAATATTGTGCCGACGTCGGGAGCCGTCCTAGGCGAACGTCAAGTTGAGGTAGTATACTGCGCAGCTGAAATGCGTACGCGACGGCATGTCTATGGCTCCACAAGGCAGTGAGGTCTCATGGGGGGCGTGCACGATACCCCGGATGATGTGGGAGGGCAATATCACCCCGACTGGTGGTTCTACAGCTTCTATCTTGCATCGTGCGCTTGTCCGAACCTTGCTGTCGCAGCCCGGGCGACGGGCTAGCTGGGCGGGCTGATCTCAGCGAACGACCTTGCTGGAGGTGAGCGCCTCGCAGGCAGCGCCGAGGCGGCCGCTCGCTTCGAGCAGAGCGTCCGCCACCTCGCGGACCGCCCCGTGACCGCCAGCCGCCTCGGTCACCCATTGCACCCGCTGGCGGACGAGGGGGTGCCCGTCCGAGACGGTGATCGGGAGGCCGACCCGCGCGAGCACCGGCAGATCGAGGATGTCATCGCCGATGTAGGCGACCTCCTGCTCCGTGATCCCGACACGGGCGCAGAGCTCGCCGAGCGCGCGGGCCTTGTCCTCCCGGCCCAGCAGGGCATGCTCGACCTTCAGGTCGCGCAGCCTGCGCGCGAGAGGCTCCGAGTCCTTCGCGGAGATGACCGCGACCACGATCCCCTCCTGTCGGAGCAAGCGCAGGCCCAGGCCGTCGCGCACATGAAAGGCCTTGAGGTGCTCACCATCGGGTCCGTAGTAGAGAGTGCCGTCGGTGAGCACGCCGTCGACGTCGAGGACCAGCGCCCGCACCTCGGCGGCTCGAGCGCGCACCGCGTCCGTGATCGTCACTCCGCCTCGGTGAGGCCATCTTCGGCGTAGGGTTGCGACTTCACGAGACGGTCGAGCTCCACGAGAACCCCGAGGAGCTCCTCCATGCGGTCGAGCGGCCAGGCGTTCGGCCCATCGCTCAGCGCCTGAGCAGGGTTGGGGTGGGTCTCCATGAAGAGGCCGGCGACTCCGCTCGCCACCGCCGCGCGCGCCAGGACGGGAACGTGCTCACGCTGACCGCCTGAGCTCGTCCCTTGACCGCCCGGCTGCTGGACCGAGTGCGTCGCGTCATAGACCACGGGGCAGCCCGTCCGGCGCATGATGGCCAGCGCGCGCATGTCGGACACGAGGGTGTTGTAGCCGAACGAGACGCCCCGCTCGCAGACCATGATCTGGTCGTTGCCCATCGCTCGGCACTTCTCGACGACGTTCATCATGTCCCAGGGCGCGAGGAACTGCCCCTTCTTCACGTTCACGGGCTTACCGGCGGCGGCCACCCGCTGGATGAAGTCGGTCTGCCGAACCAAGAAGGCGGGCGTCTGCAGGACGTCGACGACGGCCGCGACCTCGGCGATGGGCGTGTCCTCGTGCACGTCGGTGAGCACCGGCACGCCGACCTGCGCGCGCACGTCCTCGAGGATCGAGAGCCCCTTCTCGAGTCCGAGGCCGCGGAACGAGCGCCCGGAAGTGCGGTTCGCCTTGTCGAAGCTCGCCTTGAAAATGTACGGCATCCCAAAACGGCCAGCGATCCGCTTCATCGCTTCCGCGACTTGAAAGACCAGCTCGCGGCTCTCGATTACGCATGGGCCGGCAATGAGGAACAGCGGCTCACGTGGTCCTACTTCGTAGTCAACTAGCTTCATTGGTTCCTTACCTGGCGGGCGCGATCCGTCGCTCGGCGCGGGACTCATTGCTTTTTTCGCGCGCGAAGACCCCGTGCACCTCTCCTGTTGAGTCCACGACCAACAGCGCGTCTACTCCATCTCGCTCCATGCGCCGCTCCGCGTCACCCACCAGAACGTCGGGGGAGATGACCGGAGGCGACGGGTTCATCACGCTCGCTACGGATTGCGCGAGACACTCGGGAGCCTGAAGGATCTCGTCGAGCTCGTTCGCGCTGATGACCCCCAGAAGCCGGTCGCCGTCGTAGACCAGGGCAAGGGGGATGCGACCGCGGGTGAGCGCAACGATGCAGTCCCGCAGCGGCGCATCGGGAGCGACGACGGTGACGCTCCGGCGAGCCACCACATCGCCCACTCGCATCACGCGACGCCCGAGGGTCCCGGCCGGGTGCAGCCGCGCGAAGTCTTCCTCGCTGAAGCTACCCAGACTGGATAGCGCAGCCGCCAGCGCCTCGCCCATTGCCAGCATGGCGAGCGCAGAGCTCGTGGGCGCCGGGGCATGCGCGCCTGCCTCGTCGTCGATCGAGACGGCGAGCGCGACGTCCACGCCTCGGGCGAGGGGCGAGCCCGGCCCACCGACGATCGCCACCGTGGGAACGTCACGCTGCCGAAGGTGCGGTAGGAGCGAGACGACCTCTGCGGTCTCGCCGCTGTACGAGATCAAGAGGACCGCGTCATCGGACGTGATCATGCCCAGATCGCCGTGTAACGCCTCAGCGCTGTGCACGAAGAAGCTCGGCGTGCCGGTGGACGCGAGGGTCGCCGCAACCTTCTGGCCGACCAACCCCGACTTGCCGAGACCGGTCACGATGACGTGGCCGTCGACCGAGTGAAGCAGGCGAGCCGCCTCAGCGAAGCGCTCGTCGATCTCCAGGCTCGCGATCGTCGCCCCGAGCTGGCGCACACACGCGCGGGCCTGGGTGACGAGCGGATCGAGCAAGCCCGTCTTGAGTACAACGACATTCGAGTCGCGCCGTTGCTCGGCATCCATGGCCATGCAGTCGATCTCCAAGCTAAGGGCGGTCGTCGGATACGAGTTCGCTTGAAAACACGCGGGGAGGTGTGCCACGCCCCCACTAGGTGTCGGCTACCGTAACCGAGCAGCACGACGCATGCCAGGGGGCGAGCGGCACCTCCACAAGCCACACTCCCCGGTCCTCACGAGGGCCTATCGGCCGTCGCTTGCCGCGTGCGCGGGGGGGCGTAGCGGGATCGTCGCGATGATCTCGAGCACGCGGAAGGCGGCGCGCGCGATCGGGTGGGGTGCGTCGCTGGTCTTCGCGCTCCTCGTGCTCGGGAGCGTCCTCGTGCTGCTCCGCGCCGACGCGGGGGTCGGGCACACCGACGAGTGGACCGTCTTGGCGGGGGCGCTCGCCGTCGCGCTCGTCGGGATCGTCGTCATCGTCTACGGGCTCGTTCAGCTCGCCCGCGCGCGGCGCGAGCACGAAGGTCGGGAGGCCACGTGAGCGTCGATCTCGAGCGCAACGACAAGCAGGGGCAGCTCGCCGTGGGCTGCGGCGGCGTGACGGCCATCGTCTTCCTGGCCGTGGCCATCGCGCTGTGGGTCACGCCGACGGCGACGTCGGGCGCGATCGGCGGCGCAGAGCTCGGGCTGCCGTTCACGGGGGTGGGCGCAGCCTTCCTCAGCATGGCCGGGTTCATCGTCGCGTATTACGGGGCGCTCGCCCTGCGCCGCGGACGTCACCATCGAGGGTCCGGCCCGGTCGGGCACGGGCCTCCGCCGCCTCCGCACCATCGCGCACCTTCGAGGTGACGCCGGTACGGGGAGTGCACGTCATCGCCGCGTGGAGGTCGCGATGAAGAACCTCGCCCGGGTGGCAGCGCTTCTGCTGGCGTCGATCGCGCCGGCGACGGCGCTCGCGGTGGAGACGAGCGCGACGGTGAGCGCCGAGCACCACGAGTGCGACGTCGAGCTCTGGCATCACCTCGAGCGCCAAGCGCGCGAGCAGGCCGACACCTTCTGCGCCGCGCGCGGCGGGGTGGACGAGGACACCCTGCGCTGGGTGCACCACGAGAGCCCTCACGGCGCCGAGGAGGTCTGCTTCGTGCACCTGCACTACGGCTGCCGCGCGGAGCTCCCCGGCGATCGCTAGCTCGAGAAGAGCTCGGCCGCCGTCGTGACGCTGAAGGCGCGCTCCGACCAGCGCTCGAGGACGTCGACATCGTTCTCCGAGACGATGCGCGCCTGCTGCGCTTCGTCGATGTCGAGCCCGCGCATGCGGCACACCGCGAGGATGTTGCGTACCAGGCTGATCGCCCGCGCGTGCTCCGACTCGCCGAGGGCGAGCTCGAGCTCCTCGAGCGCGCTCTGCCGCTCATCGGTCACGGTCTGGAGCCGCTCGATGAGCTCCTCCGCGTTGGGCACCATCGACTCGTTGGTGAAGAAGCGGAGCCGGCCCTCCACGATCGCGAGGTCGAGCTGGAGCACGTTGGACGCGAGGTAGCCGCGCTGCGGGACGATCGGCTGGTAGGTGGTCGCGCCGGGCTCCACGAGACGCCAGCCCCGCAGATGCCCCTTGCGACAGTCGAAGCTGAAGTACTCGGGGATCGAGAGGCGCGCGTAGTCGCGCACGTTCTCGACGAGGTCCTTCTGCTTGCGGCCGAGGTTGCGCACCTCGATGACCAGATCGACCCCGCGCTTCTGGTCCTGGACGACCCAGCTGTCGGGCTCGATGTCCGGGTCGCAGTCGACGACGGCGAGCACATCGGGGACGATCATCGGCTCGGCCGGATGGAAGACCGCGAGCTCGCTCGCGATGAACACGTCGCGCCGCGCGCGGCGGAAGTGAGCGTCGAGGTCGGCGCCGATGCCGGCCTTGTTTCGGAAGTGGCGCACCCCCTCCGCCATCGCCTCGCGATAGTCGTTCTCCACCGCGAGGATCCGCTCGATGACCGCCTCGCGCTCGGCGGGCGAGAGGCGCGACCACGTCTCCTCGTCCGGGAAGACGATGCGCGGGTCGTCCCACAGCCTGCGGCGCGCCGGTGCCGGCCTCTGCACGACGTCATCGTAGCGCGGCGCCGGCCACTTGCAGTCCGGCGCGGCTGTGCTCTCTAATGCCTCCCATGCCTTCGTTCGACGTCGTCTCGAAGCTCGAGCACCACGAGGTGGACAACGCCCTCGATCAAGCGCGCCGCGAGGTGTCGACGCGCTTCGACTTCAAGGGCACCGACGTGGAGATCGAGAAGACCGAGGAGGGGATCGTCATCCGCGCCAACAGCGAGGGGCGATGCACCGCGGCCTATGACGTGCTCGCCGAGAAGATGATCCGCCGCAAGATCAACCCGAAGGCGCTCAAGCCCGGCGACCCGAAGCCGGCCGGCGGCAGCACCCATCGGATGCTGGTCGAGCTCAAGGAGGGCGTCGATCAGGACACGGCCAAGGCGATCGTCAAGCTCCTCAAGGAGAGCAAGACGAAGGTGCAGGCCGCCATCCAGGGCGACGTGGTGCGGGTCTCACACAAGAAGCGCGACGCGCTCCAAGAGGCGATGGCGCTGATCAAGGCGCAGGACCTCGAGATCCCGCTGCAGTTCCAGAACTTCCGCGAGTAGCGAT
The DNA here is from genome assembly GCA_023427125.1 of Pseudomonadota bacterium. GTDB lineage: Bacteria > Myxococcota_A > Polyangia > Polyangiales > Sandaracinaceae > JAEZBP01. Next base: position 14,052 of record JAEZBP010000732.1, read on the forward strand.
CTCAGCCGGCGCCGAAGCCGACGTGGCGGTCGATCTCGGCGACGTCCTCGTCGCTCAGCACGAGGCTCGCGGCGCGCACGCTGCTGAGCGCGCTCGTGATCTTGCTGGCGCCGGGGATCGGGATCATCGCGGGCGACTTCTGGCGCAGCCACGCCAGCGCGACCTGGAACGAGGTGCACCCGTGACGCGCGCCGACCGCGTTCA
>JAEZBP010000780.1 GCA_023427125.1 Pseudomonadota bacterium
CACCCGCGCCGCGCGCCTCTGCCCACGGGGGCTCGCACGGTGATTCGGGCGACCCGGACAAGGTTCGCTACGGCATCGCACAGAGCGGTCCGCCGGTGAACCCGGCCGAGGTCGAGACCGCCCAGAGCGCGGTCGAGGTCGTCGTGATGTGGGGCGACATGAGCGTGCTCCACGTGGAGCACCTCTCGCCGCCGCGCACCTTCTCCGTCGGTGAGGGAACGGACGCCGACTACATCGTGGAGTCCTCGGTCCTCGGGACCGCACAGATGCCCGTGGTGATCGCCTCGGGCATGAGCTCCGCAGTCGTCGTCCCCGAGGGCGCCGAGGGCGAGGTGCGGGTCGGCGATCAGGCGATGAGCTGGGCCGACCTGAAGGCGCAGGGCAAGCTGCAGCCCTGCAGCGGCATGGCCGGCGCGATGCAGTACCCACTGCCCGACGGCGCGACCGCGACGGTGCGCTACCGCGGCCTCACCTTCGTCGCGAAGGCCACCAACGCGGGGCGTCGGGTGGTGGCGGACCGGCCCTTCCTGGCGACCTTCTTCGCCTCGGCGGCGACGCTCTGGGTAGGAGTCTCGCTCCTCGTCCACGGCGCGTTCCTCATCATGTTCTACTTCCTGCCGCCGCGGCCGATGGGGCTCTCGCTCGATCTGCTCAGCGCGGACTCCCGACTCGTCGAGTACCTCATGGAGCCGCCCGAGACGGCGGAGGAAGAGACGCCCGAGTGGCTCCAAGAGGAGCAGATGGACGACAACGAGGGCGGCACCGGCAAGCGCCATCGCGACGAGGAAGGCGCGATGGGCGAGGAGTCCGCGCAGAAGTCCACGAACCGCTTCGGCATCGAGGGCCCGGCGGACAACACCGACCCGCAGATGGCGCGTGAGAACGCCCGCGAGCAGGCGGCGAACGTCGGCGCGATCGGCGTGCTCCGCGCGATGACCGGCTCGTGGAACTCGCCGACGTCGCCCTACGGCGCCGACGTCGCGCTCGGCAACGACCCGATGAGCGCGATCGGCGCGCTCATGGGCGACCAGATCGGCAGCAACTTCGGCTTCGGCGGCCTCGGCCTGCGCGGCACCGGCCGCGGCGGCGGCGGCACCGGCGAGGGCACGATCGGCCTCGGCAACATGGGCACGATCGGTCACGGCGGCGGCGGCGGCACCGGCTCGGGCTACGGTCGCGGCGCTGGCGGCCTGCGGGGGCGCGAGGCGCGGGTCCCGCGGATCCGAACCGGCAACGCAGACGTCCGTGGCTCGCTCTCGCGCGAGGTCATCCGGCGCGTCATCCAGCGGCACATCAACGAGGTGCGGTTCTGCTACGAGCAGGAGCTCAACCAGCGCCCCGACCTCGAGGGCCGCGTGATGGTGAGCTTCATCATCTCGGCGACCGGCGCGGTGCAGTCGGCAGCCGTCGGCAGCTCGACGATCAGCAACGCGCGGGTCGAGGGTTGCATCGTCCAGGCGGTGCGGCGATGGACCTTCCCGGCGCCTGACGGCGGCGGCGTGGTCGGCGTCAACTACCCGTTCGTGCTGAGCTCCTCGTCCTAGCGCCGGCGCCAGGAGCGCGGACGAGACACGGAAGAGGCGGGGCCCGAGAGGGCCTCGCCTCTTTTTCTTGCTGGCGCGGCGCCTTGCGGACAGTCCTGCGGTGCCTTTCTAGCACCGGCCCTGCGCCCGAAACAGGTGTCTTTCCGCTTGTGTGCCGGGCGCCGAGTCCCTTACTATCGGCGCGCTGTGCGCTTCGCAGCGCGGAGCCAGCCATCCCGAGGAGACAGTCGATGAATCGCCTCTCGGCCCTGTCAACATCGAGCCTGTGCGCTGGGCTGTTTACGTTCGTGTTTCTGATCGGCGGAAACTGCTCCCGCACCCGCGTGGAGTCCGTCACCTTGATGAACGAAGGAGTCGTCCTCGCCGCGCAGAAGCAGTACCTCGCCGCCGCGGAGAAGCTCGAGCAGGCCGCCGTCATCGATCCAACGAACGAGCAGGCGCTCTGGAACCTCGCCATCGTTCACATGGAGATGAACAAGTTCGAGCGCGCGCGGGACGACCTGCAGCGTGCGCTCACCGTGAACCCTGACGTGGCCGGCTATCACGAGAAGCTGGGCACGGTGCTGATGGAGCTCGATGACTGGGAGGGGGCGCAGCGCAGCCTTGCCCGCGCCATCGAGCTCGATCCGGCGCTCTTCAAGGCCCACTACAAGCTCGGCCAAGTCCACGAGCGGCTCGACAACCCGCAAGAGGCGCTCCGCGAGTACACGGCGGCCGTCCAGTCGGGCCCCCGCTTCATCGAGGCCTATCGGAGCCTCGGTCGCCTGTACGCCGACCTCGGCTACCTCCCGCTCGCGGTGCAGGTCCTCCAGAGCGGCTTGCAGGTCGTCATCCACGGCACCGAGGACGAGGCGCACCTCCACCACCTGCTCGGCACCGTCTATCAGCAGCAGCGCGACTACGACTCGGCCGTGCGCGAGTTCCGCGCCGCGCTCGATCTCATGCCCGGCCTGCGCGAGGCCGTGTTCGCGCTCGGCTGGACGTACGGGCTGCAGGACAACCGCGAAGAGGCTCGCCGCTACCTCAAGCGCTACGTCGACAGCGCCGGCGCCGAGGCGCCGCGTCACTACGTCAAGGCCGCGCAGGACCGACTGATCTCGCTCGGAGGTCCGTGAGGACGTGTCGGGAACGCATACGAGCCGATCCGTTCGTTCGAAGAGAGCGCTGCCCAGTGACGACATCCCGGCCCTGGCCGCGAAGGCGCCGAGCGCCGGGCGGGGAGGGATGTCGTCGCGGAGCGCAGCGAGCCGCAAACGAGTTGAAGACAGCGCCCGGGGGGATTCGCTACCCTGGGCGCCGTGCGTGGAGAGATCCCGTGCACCGCGGGCGCAGGCGGGCTGCGGTGACGTGTCCGCAGTATTGGCTTGGCTCAGGTTGGTTTGACCCAGGTTGGCTTGACCCAGCGTTCTTTTGACGCGGGGCAGTCTGACCGCGGCTGAGCAGGCGATCCTCGAGGAGGCTTCCGTGTCGGAACAGGAGACGTCGGACAACGAGATGGAGCTCGAGAGCCCGGAGGTCGAGCTCACCGTCGGCGAGCCCGACGGAGAATCCGACCAGGCGCCGGAGCTCACGGCCGAGCAGCGAGCCCAGCTCGCCGAGCTCGACGAGCAGATCGAGAAATTCGGCCAGCAGAAGCGCTGGACGGACGTGATCCGATCGATGATCTCGAAAGCCGAGATCCTCGTGGACCCGGTCGGCAAGGTCGAGCTCCTCGCCGAGGCCGGCCGGATGTACCTCGACAAGTCGTCGAATCAGGCTGAGGCCATCAAGTGCTTCGAGGCCGTGCTCGAGCACGACCCGGACAACCTCGAGGCGATCGAGCAGCTCAAGGACATGTACGAGAAGCGCCGGGACTGGGAGTCCCTGGTGCGCGTTCGCCAGCGCGCAGCGACGCTGATGGACGAGAGCGATCGGCTCTTCGAGTACATCGAGATCGCGCAGCTCGCGACGCAGCGCCTGCGCAAGCCGGAGCTCTGCATCGATCTCTGGAAAGACGTCCTCGGCGAGGACCCCGACAACCCCGAGGCGCTCGGCTCGCTCTCGCAGCTCTACGAGCGCGCCCGCGAGTGGGAGCCGCTCGCGCAGGTCCTCGACCGGCAGGTCCGCCAGATCTCGGACGAGAACGAGCTGAAGCAGGCGCTGAACAAGCTCGGCATGATCTACGCCGACAAGCTCAACGACGACGCCGGCGCGGTCAGCGCGTTCCAGCGCTTGCTCGCGCTCGATCCGGACGATCGGCGCGCGCAGGAGCAGCTCAAGCGGCGCTACGTCGCGCTGAAGGCGTGGGACGATCTCGAGCAGTTCTACGCCGCCACCGAGAAGTGGGACGAGCTCATCCGCACGCTCGAGCGCGAGGCGGAGGGCAAGGACACCGCGGACGCCGAGAAGATCGACCTGCTCTTCCGCGCCGCGCGGCTCTGGGAGGAGAAGAAGGACCAGGCGCCGAAGGCCGCGCGCGCGTACGAGAAGATCCTCTCGATGGACGAGGAGAACCTCGACGCCGCCGTCGCGCTCTCTCCGATCTACGAGCAGGCGGGCGACGCGAAGAAGCTCGTGCGCGTCTACGAGGTGCGCCTCGGCCACGCGCAGGAGCCGGCCGAGCGCATCCATCTGTTGCGCGAGGCGGGCCTCCTCTACGAAGAGAAGCTGCGCTCGCCCAAGGAGGCCTTCGAGCGCTTCCTCGACGCGTTCAAGACCGATCCCACGCAGGAGGTCGTGCGCGAGGACGTCGAGCGCCTCGCGGAGGCGACGAACGGCTGGGACGACGCGATCGCGGCCTACCGCGACGCCATCGCGGCGGCGGCCGACGAAGACGTGATGGTCGAGCTCCGGCTGATGCTCGGCCGGCTGCTCCAGAAGGTCGAGAAGATCGACGACGCCATCGAGCAGTACCGCGCGGTCTACGACGCGCGCGGCGACAGCATGGAGGCGATCGGCGCGCTCGAGACGCTCTATCGCCAGACCTCGAAGTACCGCGAGCTGCTCGACATCTACGAGCGGCGGATGGATCTCGAGGAGGACCCCGACGCGCGCCGCCAGCTGGCCTACGGCCGGGCTTCGCTCTGGGAGAAGGAGCTCGCCGATCCGGCGCACGCCATCGACTCCTACCAGTCGATCCTCACGGAGTGGGGCGACGACGAGACGGAGGCGTACGCCGCGCTCGATCGCCTCTTCGAGGGCACCGAGCGCTGGAGCGATCTGGCGGCGACCCTCGAGCGGCGGATCGATCTCGGCCCGGAGAGCACCGAGGAGCTGGCCGCGCTCAAGTTCCGCCTCGCCGACGTGCGCGCGCAGCACACCGGCGAGCGCGAGGACGCGCTCGAGCTCTATCGCGAGGTCCTGATGCTCTCGCCCGACCACGAGGGCGGGCGCGAGGCCCTCGAGGGCTTCCTCGACGACGCGGAGCTCGGCACCAGCGCGGCGACGATCCTCGAGCCCATCTACGAGATGCAGGGGCACTACGAGCCCCTCGTGCGGGCCCTCGAGGTCCTCGTGGCGGGCGCGGCGGAGCCCGAGCGCAAGCTCGAGCTCCTCACGAAGGTCGGCGAGGTCTGCGGCCAGCAGATCGGCGACGCGGCGCGCGCCTTCGACGGGTACGGCCGCGCGTTCTCGGTCGTGCCCTCGAGCGAGGAGACGCTCGCGCAGCTCGAGGCGCTCGCCATCGAGCACAAGCGCGAGGCCGATCTGGTCGCGCTGATCGAGAAGCTGGCCGGTGAGGAGGCCGATCCGACGCTCTCGCGAGCGCTCTGGATCAAGGCCGCGCAGGTCCACGACACGCAGCGCGGCGACGTCGATCGCGCGGTGGCCGCGTACGGCAAGGTGCTCGAGCAGGACCCGGGCGATCCGGAGGTGCTCGACGCGCTCGACTCGCTCTACCGCCGCACCGAGCGGTGGCGCGATCTGCTCGGCGTCACGCGCAAGAAGGCCGAGCTCGCCGACGACCCCGAGTCCCAGGAGGAGCTGCTCGCGCAGAACGCGATGATCTTCGAGGAGCTCCTCGACGATCCGGAGAGCGCGATCCGCGTCTACAACGAGATCCTCGAGCTCGATCCGACGAGCCAGCGCGCGCTCGTCGCGCTCGATCGGCTCTACGCGCGGCTCGAGCGCTGGAGCGATCTGGCCGACAACATCGGTCGCCAGCTCACGATCGCGGAGGACCCCGAGGAGCAGACGGCGCTGATGCTGCACCTCGCGGCGCTGCGCGAGACGCGGATGGGCGCGGTCGATGCCGCGATCGAGATCTACCGCGAGGTGCTCGAGCGCGATCCCTCGACGCCCGCGGCGCTCGAGGCGCTCGAGCGGCTCATCCAGAGCCCCGAGCACCAGGTGATGATCGCGGCCGTCCTCGAGCCGATCTATCGGGACTCGAGCGAGTTCCAGAAGCTCATCGGCGTCCACGAGATCCAGGCGACCCACGCGGACAGCGCGGACATGCGGGTCGAGCTCCTGCACCGCATCGCGGAGCTCCACGAGGTCGCGCTCGACGACTACGGCAGCGCGTTCACGAGCTTCGCGCGGGCCCTCTCGGAGGACCCGGCGAACCTCACGACGCAGGAGCAGCTCGAGCGGCTCGCGCGGGCGACCGGCGAGCTCGAGCCGCTCGCGAAGGTCTACGAGGAGCGCGCCCAGGGCCTCGAGGACGTGCCGCTCGCGGCGAGCCTCCTCGTCAAGGCGGCCGTGATCCGCGAGGAGCAGCTCGGCGACAACGCGACCGCGATCGCGCACTACCAGCGCGTCCTTCAGCTGGTCCCCGATCACATCGAGTCGGCGAGCGCGCTCGAGCGCCTCTTCCACATGTCGGAGCGCTACGAGGAGCTCGCGCAGATCCTCCTCACGAAGGCGCAGATCCTCGACGTCCCCGACGAGCAGAAGGAGCACCTCTTCCGCGCGGCGGCGCTCAACGAGGAGATCCTCGAGCGGCCCGAGCAGGCCATCGCGGTCTACACGAAGATCCTCGAGGTCGATCCCGAGGAGCTCGGCGCGCTCGACAAGCTGATCGAGCTGCACCTGCGGCTCGAGCAGTGGGAGAGCCTGCTCTCCATCTACGAGCGCAAGGCGGACATCGTCGTCGACCCCGACGAGAAGAAGCGCCTCTACCTCGAGGTCGGCGCGGTCTACGAGCGCGAGGTCGGCGACATCGCGAAGGCGATCGACACCTACCAGCGCATCCTCGAGATCGAGCCCGACGATCTCACCGCCATCGGCCGGCTCGACGCGCTCTACCAGGCGTCGGGCAACTGGCAGGAGCTGCTCGCGATCCTCGAGCGCGAGGCGGACCTCGCCGGCGATCCGAACGAGGTCATCTCGTACCGCTACCGCATCGCGGACCTCTGGGATCACAAGCTCGGTGACGCGACGCGCGCGGTCGAGGGCTACCGCGAGATCCTCGCGGTCGTCCCGGATCACCAGCCGACGCTCGAGGCCCTCGAGCGGATGATCCAGGAGGGCAAGGAGCCGCGCGAGGCGGCCCTGGTGCTCGAGCCCGTCTACTCGCAGTACGGCGAGTTCGAGCGGCTCGTCGCCGTCCTCGAGGTTCAGATCGCGCACGACGAGGATCCGATCCGCAAGATCGAGCTCCTCCACCGGGTCGCGGAGCTGCACGAGACGCAGCTCGAGAGGAGCCGCGAGGCGTTCGACGCGTTCGCCCGCGCGCTGCCGCTCGAGAGCGCGAACGAGCACACGCTCACGAACCTCGAGCGCCTGGCGGACGAGCTGAACGCCGAGGACTTCAACGCGTGGGGCGAGGTCACGCGCCTCTACGACGTCGAGATCGAGAAGCTCAAGGGGGCGGGCGAGCCCGACGCGCTGATCGACATGGCGCTGCGCGTCGCGCAGATCTACTTCGTGCAGGTCGCCGACGCCGACGCGGCGATCGCGCGCTACCGCATCGTGCTCGAGGCCGACGAGCACCACCTGCAGGCGATCGAGGCGCTCGATCAGCTCTACGAGGAGAGCGAGAAGTGGCCCGAGCTGGCCGGCATCCTCGCCACCGAGAGCCAGCTCGCGGCGAGCCCCGAGGACGTGCTGGGCTTCCAGTTCCGCCTCGGCCAGCTCTACCAGCACCACCTCGGGCGCGTGCCCGACGCGATCCAGCAGTACCGCGAGATCCTCAACGCGGCGCCCGAGCACCAGCAGGCGCTCACCGCGCTCGAGATGCTCTTCGCCGACGGCGTGAGCCCGCTCGAGATCGGCGAGATCCTCGAGCCGCTCCACCGGATGAGCGAGTCGTGGGACAAGCTCGTCGGCGTCCAGCAGGTGCAGCTCCAGTACCAGGAGGACCCGGAAGAGCGCATCGCGATGATGCACCGCATCGCCGAGATCGCGGAGGACCGCGCCGGCGATCACCAGCTCGCGCTCGAGTGGATGCAGCGCGCGCTGCTCGAGGCGCCGACGCACGAGCACACGGCGGCGGAGGTCGAGCGGCTCGCGGCGATGCTCGATCGCTGGGACCAGCTCGCGACGACGCACGCCGAGGTCCTCGCGACAGCCACCGATCCGGCGGTGATCCGCGAGGTCGGCACGCGCCAGGCGCGGGTCTACGAGACGGAGCTCGGCGACGTCGGCAACGCCGTCGAGGCGTACCTCTTCGTCCTCAAGTCGGCGCCGAACGATCGCGAGGCGCTCGAGAACCTCGACCGCATCTACACCGAGCACGGCGCGCACGAGGCGCTCGCCGCGGTGCTGAAGCAGCGCATCGGCGCGGCGGAGAGCGACGCCGAGAAGGTCGAGCTGAGCTACCGGCTCGCGCAGGTGCTCGAGAACGAGCTCGGGCGCATCGACGAGGCCGTCACGGTCTACCAGGGCGTGCTCGCCGGGCCCGATCCGGAGCACCAGGACTCGATCGCGGCGCTCGCGAACATCTACACCGAGAAGCAGGACTGGCAGAGCCTCTTCGCCGTCTTCGAGAAGGAGCGCGAGGTCGTCCTCGGCGACACCGGGCGCGCAGACGTCACCGCCAAGCTGGCGCGCGTCGCGGCCGACCACCTCGGCGACTCCGAGCGCGCGATCCAGCTCTGGCGCGACGTGCTCGATCTGCGCGGCGAGGACCCCGAGGCGCTCAACGCGCTCGGCGACCTCTACGCCTCGCTCGAGCGCTGGGCCGAGCTCGTCGAGATCCTCGATCGCGAGGTCACCGTCGCGGAGGACGACGAGACTCGCGTCCAGATCTTCGCCGACATGGCGCGCATCTTCTATGGGCGCCTCGGCAAGGAGCGGAACGCGATCGACAGCTGGGAGCGGGTCCTCGACCTCGATCCCACGAACGCCACGGCGCTGCTCGGGCTCGCTGACATCTACCGCCGGGCCAACCAGCACTCGGAGCTCGTCGACACGCTCAACCGCCTGATCGACGTGGGCGCCGCGACGCTCGAGGACGCGATCCTCGAGACCGTCTACATGCAGCTCGGCGACCTCTACGAGCACCAGCGCGAGCAGCCGGCCGACGCGGTCGACGCGTACCGCCGCGCGCTCGAGCTCAACCCGCGCAACTTCACCGCGATGGACTCGCTCGAGCGCATCCACCGCGCCGAGGGCGAGTGGCCCGACGCCATCGAGGTGATGGAGCAGCGCCAGCTCGCGCTCGAGGAGCCCGAGCAGAAGATCGGCGTCCTCCTCGCGATCGCCGCGAGCTGGGCCGAGCACGCGGAGCAGCCGGATCGCGGCGCGAGCGCGTACGAGCGCATCCTCGAGCTCGAGCCGATGCACCCGATCGCGTTCCCGCAGCTCGAGCAGCTGCACCGCGACGCGGGCCGCTGGGAGAGCCTCGTCGAGATCTACCTGAACCGCGTCGACGTCTCCGAGGACCTCGAGGAGCAGATCGATCTCTACCGCCGCGTGGCGGAGACGAACGAGAAGCACCTGAAGGATCTGCCGCAGGCGCTCGCCGCGCTGATGCTCGCCTGGCAGCAGGACTTCACGAACGACGAGACCGCGAACGAGCTCGAGCGCGTCGCCGCGCTCGCGGGCGACTGGAACGAGCCGCTCAACCTCGCGAACGAGACGCTGCAGCAGCTCCAGAACGCCGACTCGCACGAGGACCGCCAGATCAAGATGGCGCTCTGCCTGCGCTGCGCGAAGTGGTACGGGCAGGAGCTCGGCCACCCCGAGTACGCGGGCCCCTACTACGCGCAGATCCTCGCGCTCGATCCGACGAACTACCCGGCGATGCAGTCCCAGGCGGACCTGCACCGGCACCTCGGGCAGTGGCAGCTCCTCGCGCAGACCCTCGGCCGGATGGCCGAGGTGGTGCGCGGCGGGCGCGAGCGCGCGGCGGTCTTCGCGCAGATGGGCGAGCTCTGCGAAGAGCACCTCGGGATGCCGGAGCAGGCGCCGTCCTACTTCCGCCAGGCGATCGAGGCCGACCCGACCAACCTCGCCGCGATCGGCAACCTCGAGCGCATCACCAAGGTCAGCTCGGACTGGCACGGCCTGCTCGAGATCCTGAAGCTCAAGGTCGCGGCGCTCTCCGAGCCCGAGCAGGTGCTCGAGGCGCGCCTCGCGGTGGCCGAGGTCTACGAGATGCGGCTCGAGCGCATCGACGACGCGATCACCGAGTACACGCAGATCCACCAGTTCGAGCCGCGCGAGCTGCGCGCGCTCAAGGGCCTCGAGCGCCTCCACGCGCAGCGGGAGAACTGGCAGGAGCTCTTCAGCGTGCTCGAGCGCGAGTACGAGCTCGTCGCCACCGACAAGGAGCGAGTCAGCATCCTCAGCCGGCTCGCGGCCATGCTCGAGGAGGAGTTCATCAAGCCCGAGCGCGCCGCCGAGCGGCTCGAGCAGGTCCTCGAGATCGATCTCAACAACGAGCCGGCCCTGCGCGGCCTCGAGCGGCTCTACCGCAACCTGCAGCGCTGGGACGCGCTCATCTCGACCTACGAGCGCCACGTCACGGCCACGCCGGATCGCGCGCAGAAGATCGAGTGCTACTCGGCGATCGGCGACGTGTACGCCGGCGAGCTGAACGACGCGGATCGCGCGATCGACGCGTTCCTCAACATCCTCGCGATCGACGGAAACAACGCGCGCGCGCTCGCCGCCCTCACCGGGCTCTACGAGAAGCGCGAGGATCACAGCCAGGCGCTCGACATGATGAGCCAGCTGGTGCGGCAGACGAGCGACCCCGCGCAGGTCGTCGATCTGCGCTACCGGATGGGCCGCATCCTCGACGAGCACATCGCCGATCGCGAGTCCGCGATCGACAACTACCGGAGCGCGCTCGACGTCGAGCCGGGGCACCTCCCGTCGCTCGAGGCGATGCGGAAGATCTACCTCGACGCGGGCGACTGGCTCGCGGCGGCCAAGACGCTCGAGCAGGAGACGACCTACCACCAGCAGCCGCGGCGCGTGGCCGAGCTCCTGGTGGAGCTCGGGCGGCTCTACGAGGAGCGCCTCGAGGAGCACGATCGGGCGATCACCGTCTTCGAGGCGGCGTACAAGCAGGACGGCGACAACGAGGACGCCGCGCTGCCGCTCGCCGAGGAGTACGTGCGATCCGAGCGCTGGACGGACGCCTACCCGCTGCTCGACATGCTGGTGAAGCGCTCGGGCAAGCGCGAGCAGAGCGAGCAGCACCGGCTCGCCTTCATGCTCGGCGACGTCGCCCTGCGCCTCAAGGACCACGAGTCCGCGATCAAGGCGCTGAGCAAGGCGTACCAGATCGATCAGCAGCACCTGCCGACCCTGCTCAAGCTGGCCGAGGCCTACTACGGCGCGGCCGACTGGGAGAAGGCGTTCAAGTACTACCAGATGCTGCTCGTCCACCACCGGGACTCGCTCGGGCGCGACGAGACGACCGACGTCTTCTACAAGCTCGGCGTCGTCAAGCGCGAGCAGGGTGATCGCCGCAAGGCGCTCAACATGTTCGACAAGGCGCTCGAGGAGGATCCGCACCACCGGCCGACCCTCGAGGCCATGGTGGGCGTCCACGAGAAGGGCGGCGACTTCGAGCAGGTCATCCACTACAAGAAGCAGGTCCTCGAGATCGCGGACATCTCGGAGCGCTTCGACATGCTCGACGCGATCGGCGACCTCTGGCACGAGAAGCTGAAGAACGCGCAGAAGGCGATCGAGTCGTACGCCGAGGCCTCGGAGCTCGACCCGAAGAACCACAAGATCCTGCACAAGCTGCTCGGCCTCTATCAGCAGACCAAGCAGTGGGATGAGGCCGTCGGGATCATCCAGCGGGTCAGCGATCTCGATCCGCGCCCGGCCGCGAAGGCGAAGTACGCGTACACGATCGCCGTCATCCTCCGCGACGAGGTCAAGGACACCGATCGCGCGATCGAGAAGTTCGACGAGGCGCTCGATCTCGACGTCAAGCAGCTCAAGGCGTTCGAGGCGATCAACAAGATCCTGAACACGAAGAAGGACTGGAAGCAGCTCGAGCGCGCGTTCCGCAAGATGGTGCGCCGCGTGAAGACGGGCGAGACGCCCGATCCGGATCTCGAGTTCAGCCTCTGGCACAACCTCGGCGTCATCTACCGCGACCGGCTCAAGCAGTTCGAGAGCGCGGTGACGGCGTTCGATCTCGCCGCGCAGCTCAAGCCCGACGCCGAGCAGGAGCACGTGATCCTCGCGGAGCTCTACACGCTGCTCGGGCCGGACAAGCTCCAGAACGCGATCGCGGAGCACCAGTGGCTCCTCCGGCGCGATCCGGCCCGCGTGGAGAGCTACCAGGCGCTCTACCGGCTCTACTTCGATGCGCGCGCGTACGACAAGGCGTGGTGTGTGGCGGCGACCCTCAGCTACCTCAAGCGCGCCGACGCCGAGCAGCAGAAGTTCTTCGCCGACAACCGCCCGAGCGGGCCGATCCGGCCGACCAACCGGCTGAACGACGAGCGCTGGCTGAAGGACGTCGCCCACCCCGATCAGGACCTGGTCGTCTCGAAGATCTTCGAGCAGATCTGGCCCGCGCTGCTCTCGCTCCGCGGCAAGTCCGACAAGGACGCGCAGCTCAACAAGAAGCACGAGGTCGATCCGGCCTCGAGCACCGTCACCTTCGCGCGGACCTTCGGGTTCGTGGCGAACGTGCTCGGCATCGCGACGCCGCGGCTCTTCCTTCGGACCGACGTGCCGGGCGGGCTGACGCCGATGCCGGTCTGGCCGCTCGCCTCGCTGAGCGGGGCGACGCTGCTGAGCGGCTACTCGCCCGGGGATCTGATGTTCGTCGCCGGCCGTCACCTCACCGACTACCGGCCCGAGCACTACATCCGCACGATGTTCAACTCGACCACCGAGCTGAAGGCGGTGCTGATGGCGAGCCTGCGCATCGCGTCGCTCGTGCCGGCCTCCGATCCGACGGTCGAGCAGTGGGCGCAGCAACTCGCGACCAAGATGCAGCCCGCGCAGGTCGACGCGCTGCGCAGCCTGGGCAAGCGCTTCATCGACGCCGGCGCTCGCGCCGACGTGAAGAAGTGGCTGCAGTCGGTGGAGCTCACCTCGTGCCGCGCCGGCTTCCTCGTCGCCAACGATCTCGAGACGGCGGCGAAGATGGTGATGCAGCTCGGGGCCAGCGGCCCGGTCGATCTCCCGCCGAAGGAGAAGGTCAAGGAGCTGGTCCTCTTCAGCGTGAGCGAGGAGTACTTCACGCTCCGCGAGCACCTCGGCATCCGGATCCCGCTCGCGCAGGCGGTCGGCGGTCGCGAGCAACGGGTTCACATGGCCGGCGGTGCCCCCGCCGGCCATGAGGTAGACGGTCACGGCTGACGCCTCGCGCCCGCACCGGCAGCGCGGGGGTCGCGGCGTGCGAAGGACAGGACGATGCCGACGGCTCCGAGAGTCGTCACGAGCGAGGAACCTCCCGCGGAGATGAAGGGCAGCGGCACGCCGAGCACGGGCAGGAGCCCGAGCACGACGGCGATGTTGACGAGTGCCTGACCGATGATCCACACCATCGCGACGCTCGTCGCGAGTCGCGCGAAGGGGTCCACCTGGCGGCGGATGATGCGCACGAAGCACACGGCGAGCACGAGGAAGAGCGCCACGACGAGGAGCGCCCCGACGAGACCCAGCTCCTCTCCGATGACGGCGAAGATGAAGTCCGTCTCCGCCTCGGGCAGCCAGTTCCATTTCGACTCGGAGTTGCCGAGCCCGAGACCGAAGACCCCGCCGTTGGCGAGGGCCTGCCAGCCGTGCAGGGGCTGGTAGCAGAAGCGGCCGATGAGCTGCGGGTCACCCTCGAGGCAGCCCGTGCGCCACGCGTCGATGCGATCGCTGCGCGAGGAGCTCATGCGGATCGCCGCGAACGCTCCGAGCGCGAGCACCGCCGAGATGACGCCCATGATCCGCAGCCGCACGCCCCCGAAGAACATCGCACCGA
>JAEZBP010000801.1 GCA_023427125.1 Pseudomonadota bacterium
CATCGGCCGCGTCGCCCACCCGGAGCCACGCGCTCGCGTCGGTCCCCGCCTGCGCCGCCTGCCGGAAGAGCGCGAGCGCGTCCGCGAAGCGCCCCTCGCGCAGCGCGGCCGTCGCTCGATCATGCAGCGCGCTCGGCTCTTGCGCCGACGCCGCCGGCGCGACGCCCAAGCACACCAACGTCCACCCCAGGACCACCAGAGCTCGCATGCGCGGCGGCCCTCAGGATCCCTGGATGCGGTCGAAGGCCACGACGCTGTCGCTGGTCAGCCCGGCGGCGTTGGCCTCGTCGGTGTCCACGTGCATGTCGAGCGCGTACGCCGGGTTCACCCGCACGATCACGTCGCCCATCGTCATCTCGCGATCGCCCTCGACCCGCACCTGGATCACGTCGCGATCCTTCACGCCGAAGTCGCGCGCCTCGTCGGGGTTCATGTGCACGTGACGGTGCGCGAGGATCACGCCGTGATCGATGGCGACGCTCCCCGCCGGGCCCCGCAGCGTGATGCCCGGCGTGCCGTCGAGCTTGCCGCTCTCGCGGAGCGGCGGGGTCACGCCGAGCGCGAACGCGTCGGTGCGCGCCACCTCGACCTGCGTCTCCTTGCGGAGCGGGTTGATGATCGCGACGCGCCGGATCTCGCCCTTGGGCCCGACGAGATCGACCGTCTCGCGCGTGACGTACTGGCCGGGCTGGGTGACGTCGCGCTTCTTCGTCAGCTCGTAGCCCTCGCCGAAGAGCGCGTCGCAGTCTTTCCGGCTGAGGTGCACGTGCCGCACGCTGACGCCGATCGGGATCGGCTTCGCGCGCACGCTGCGGATCGTCGCGGTCGGGCCGACCACGCAGCGCATCGTCTCGCGCGCGATCATGCGCTCCTCGTCGGTCCGCACCACCAGCACCTTGGTCGGCGCCCGCGGCGTCGTGATCTCGAGGATGCCGCCGTGGTCCTTGGCGTGCTGCTCGCGGTTGGTCGCCTCGTCGAGGACCACGCCCATGAAGACGAGCGACTCGCAGACGCGGCTGCGCACGAGCGCGGAGTTCTCGCCGATCCCGCCGGTGAACACGATGGCGTCCGCGCCGCCGAGGACCGCCGCGTAGGCCCCGACGTACTTGCGCACGCGGTGCACGAAGACCTCGATCGCGAGCGTCGCGCGCGGATCGCCGCGCTCGGCGGCCTCCTGCACGTCGCGGAAATCGGGCCCGATGCCGCTCAGGCCCGCGAGGCCCGACTTGCGATTGAGCAGCTCGTCGATGTCGTCGAAGCTCATCCCCTCGCGCGCGAGCAGCAGCGGGAGCGCCGGATCGATGTCGCCCGAGCGCGTGCCCATCAAGAGGCCCTCGAGCGGCGTCATGCCCATCGAGGTCTCGACGGAGACGCCGCCGTCGATCGCGCTCACGCTCGCCCCGCCGCCGAGGTGGCAGGTGATCAGCTTGAGGCGCGAGAGATCGGTGCGCAGGTGCTCGGCCGCCGAGAGCGCCATGTACTGGTGGCTCGGCCCGTGGAAGCCATAGCGCCTGACGCCCTTCTGCAGGTAGAGCTCGTGGGGCACGCCGTAGGTGAACGCGTGCGGAGGGAGCTGCGCGTGGAACGCGGTGTCGAAGACCGCGATGTGCGGCACGCTCGGGAAGACCTCCTTCGCCGCGCGTACGCCGGCGAGGTTCACCGGGTTGTGGAGCGGCGCGAAGATCGCGCACTCCTCGATGATCTGCTCGACCTTGTCGTCGATCGGCGTCGGCGTGGTCAGCCGCTCGCCGCCGTGCACCATGCGGTGGCCCACCGCGGCGAGCGCGCTCAGGTCGGGCAGCGGGCCGCCGTCGCGCACCAGGTGCGCGAGCATCGCGCGCATCGCGCCCTGCACCGTGCTCCCGTCGACCGCGTCCTGGCCGAGCTCGTGCACGTGCACCGCGTCGGCGGTCCCGACGCGCTCGACCCTGCCGGCCGCGAGGCGCGCCTCGGTGTCCATCTCGTAGTGGTTGTACTTGAGCGACGTGGAGCCGACGTTGACGACGAGGACCTTCATGGGCGCGCATGGTAGCAGCGTCTCCCGCGGAGCCACCCATGTGATCGCGCGCGCTCAGCCGCCGCTCATCGCGCGCCGCACCGCGGGCGGGATCCCCCCCTTGACCCGCTCGGCGCCGAGCTTGCCGCGGGTCCAGAGGCAGCGGTCCTTCATGATCCGCAGCACGTCGCGGAGCGCGCAGGCGGCCTCGGCCTCGCCGAGCTTCGCCAGCGCGTCGGCGATCGCGTCCGCGGTGCCGAGGCGATCGGGCGAAGGCGCCTCACGGAGGCCGGCGCGCGGCGGCGAGTCGAGCCTCACGCGCTCGACGCGCGGCAGCTCCGCGAGCCGGCGCGCGATGCGCGAGCTCTCGCGCCAGGTCCCGTCCGGCACGATGAGCGAGATCGGCCGGCCCGAGGCGACGAGCGGCTTGCCCGCGGGGTGCAAGAGGAGCGTGTCGTGCCCCTCGCGGAAGAGGAGCTCGACATCGAGCGACGGGCTCCACGTGGCGAGCTCCGCGCGCTTGAGCGCCAGCACCGCGATCCGCCCCGTGTTGCTCGGCCGGTCCCACTCGGCGGGGTGGGCGAGGACCACCACCCGCGTCGTGTGATCGATCCGCGGCATCAGCGCGCACATGCAGAGCGGCACGTGCATGCGGCAGCGCGCGCAGCGCCGGAGGACTCGTCGTCGGGATCGCACGCCCACGGGGCGCGGAGCCTACCCCTCAGCTCGGGCCGGCGCCCGGCTCGACGACCGCCGGCATGGCCGGGGGAGGCTTCGATCCGTTGGTGCGATCCTCCTTGGGCTCCGCTTCGGGCGCGCCGGCGTCGAAGGTGTCGTCCGGCTCGAGCGCGCTCGGCTCGCTCTTGGGACGGCCCGGGATGATCGTCTGCGCGAGCTCGAAGATGCGCTCGGCGAGGTTGAAGACGAGGCGCTCGCCGCTCTTGACGAACATCCCGAGCATCAGCCCGGTCACCGGCAGCCAGCCGTCGAGCTGCGTCGAGCTCTGCACCTGCGTGAGCAGCACGAAGCAGAGAACGAAGAGCATCGACTCGCCGCTCCGAAGCGCACCTCCGGAGACGAGCTTTCCGACGTCGAAGGCCTCCTTCTTGTCGTGCTGCTTCCGATAGAGCGCGAGCGCGATGTAGAAGATGCTGCCGATGAACGCCATCGCTCCGGCGAGGAGCACGAAGCGCGCGCGGCGCTGCTCACCGATCCGGATCGCGGTCTCCGTGGCTTCCTTGTCGACGTCGGCCGCGGTGTCGCCGGCGACGATGGTGATCTCGTTCTCGTCGCGCGGGAGCTGCTGGGAGTGGATCAGCCCGGCGACACCGACGACGCCCATGCCCCCGACGCCGTTCATGAGGACGCCGAGCCCGAAGATGAACGGCGCGTAGGCCGAGCCCCCCTTCGGCGCCCTCTGCATCAAGCGAAAGCCGCCGACCGTGAGGCAGAGGAGGCCGAGGGCCATGCTCACGACCGCGGCCGCCGGCGCGAGATCGACCCACCACGACCACTTCTGCCAAGAGGCGACCGAGAGCACTGCCCCTGCGCCGACCAACGCCGTGGCGCCGGCGCCGAGCCACACCCGCGTCCCCATCGAGACGTTCAGCGCGAACCACGACTTGCCCGCCTCGTTCTTCATCGGCACCCCGCGACGAGAGCGTAGCGCGGGTGCGCGCGACCGATCCATTTCGCCGCAACTCGCGTCGCTTCAAACCGCGGGCGTGACTCGGTCGTAGTCCGCCCGATGCGATGGCTGCCGGCTCTCCTCCTCTGCTTCTCCTCCTGCGGCGGCGCTCCGCCTCGCCCGGCCACGCCCGAAGCCGCCCTCGCGTGGAACGAGTGGAGCCCCTCGGCGTTCGCGCGCGCCCGCGCCGAGGGCAAGATCGTCCTGCTGAGCGTGCAGGCCGGCTGGTGTCATTGGTGTCACGTCATGAACGACACCACCTTCCGCGATCCCGAGGTGCGGCGGCTGCTCGCGGAGGGCTTCGTGTTGATCCGCGCGGACGGCGACGCGCGCCCCGACCTGGCCGATCGCTACCGGCGCTACGCGTGGCCGGCGACGGTCTTCCTGCACCCCGAGGGCGGCGAGATCCTCGGGCTGCGCGGCTACAGGGCGCCGGCCCGCTTCCGCGCGATCCTGGGCGAGGTGAGGGAGGCGGCGCGCGAGGGGCGCTCTCTCGTGGACGCCGAGCCGACCGAGCGGCAGAGCGATCTCGAGGAGGTCCGCGCGGCGCTCCTCGCCCAGCTCGACCGCATGTACGACGAAGAGCTCGGCGGCTGGGGACGCCGGCAGCGCTACCCCTTCGCCGCCCCGGTCGAGCACGCGCTCCTGCGCGCCGTCGTGCGCGACGAGGCCGAGTGGCGAGCGCGCGCCCTCGCGACGCTCGAGCGCTACGCGATGCTGATCGATCCGGTCTGGGGCGGCATGTACCAGTACTCCGAGGGCGGCGTCTGGGATCGCCCGCACTACGAGAAGATCGTCCCGGTGCAGGCCGGCGCGATCCGCGTGTTCGCCGAGGCCTACCGCGCGAGCGGGGATCGGCGCTGGCTCGCGCACGCCGAGGATGTGCGGCGCTACGTTCGGGCGCAGCTCACCGCGCCGGACGGGGCGTTCTACACGAGCCAGGACGCCGACCTCGCCGAGCCCCACGTGCCGGGCCCGGAGTACTACGCGCGCGGCGACGCCGGGCGCCGTGCGCTCGGCCTCCCGCGCGTCGACCGCCACGTCTACGCGAGCACCAACGGCATGCTGATCGAGGCGCTCGCGCAGCTCTCGGTCGCCTCGGGCGAGCGAGCGCCGCTCGAAGAGGCGATGGCGGCGGCGGAGCGCGTCCTTGCCACCCATCGCCACCCGAGCGGCCTCTTCGTGCACGACGCGGAGGCCGCGCCCTCGCTCCTCCACCTCGCCGACCAGGCGCACATGCTGGCGGCCCTGCTCGCGCTCCACCAGGCGAGCGCCGAGCCGCGGTGGCTGGAGGAGGCGTCGCGGCTGGCCGGGGCGCTCGAGGAGCTCCGCGATCCCGAGAGCGGCGGCTTCTTCGCGCACACCGCCGATCCCGACGCGGTCGGGGTGTTCCGCGAGCGGCGGATCCCGATCGACGACAACGCCATCGTCGCGCGCGCGCTGATGGCGCTCGCCCGGCTCACCGACCGAGACGAGCTCCACGCGGCGGCGCTCGCCTCGCTCCGCGCGTGCGCCCGCCCAGGCGAGCTGCGCGCGCTCGGCCGCATGATCGGCGAGTATCTGATCGCCCTCGAGCTCGTGGCCACGAGCCACGTGCTCTTCTCGATCGTCGGTCCCGACGAGCCGCGCACGCAGGCGCTCCACGCCGCCGCGCTCCGCTTCGTCGATCCGACCCGCTTGGTCGAGCTCGGCCGCCCTGGCGCGAGCCGCTATCCCTACCCCGATCAGCCGGCGGTCTTCCTCTGCACGCGCACCGCGTGCTCGATGCCCGTGACCGACGCGGACGCGCTGGCGCCGGCCGCGCGAGCCTTCTTGGAGCGCCGCTGATTCGTATCGCGCT
>JAEZBP010000872.1 GCA_023427125.1 Pseudomonadota bacterium
CCCCCACCGAGGCCGCGTTCGACGCTCCCGAGAGCCACATCGGCGTCGCCAAGCGCCTCCAGGCCGTTCTCCCGAACGCGCACATCCTCGATCAGTACGGCAACGAGGACAACCCGAGGGCGCAGGAGCTCGGGACGGGCCGCGAGATCCTCGAGCAGACCGGAGGGCGCGTCGACGCGCTGGGCTGCGCCGCCGGCACCGGCGGCACGATCACCGGCATCGCGCGGACGCTCAAGCGCGAGGTGCCGAAGTGCCAGATCATCGGCGTCGATCCGGAGGGCTCGATCCTCGCGGGGCCCGGCGAGATCAAGTCCTACAAGGTCGAGGGCATCGGCTACGACTTCATCCCCGACGTGCTCGATCGCGAGCTGGTCGATCGCTGGATCAAGACCAACGATCGCGACTCGTTCCGCGTCGCGCGCCAGCTCATCCGCCAGGAGGGCCTGCTCGTCGGCGGCTCGAGCGGCTCGGCGGTCTGGGCGGCGCTGCAGGTCGCGAAGGACATGCCCGAGGGCTCGCGCGTCGTGGTCATCCTGCCCGACTCGGTCCGCAACTACATGACGAAGTTCGTCGACGACGCGTGGATGCGCCAGCACGGCTTCTCGGACCCCGAGTCCGAGCTCGGCACCATCGACGAGATGCTCCGCGCGCTGCCGCCCAAGGAGGTCATCACGATCGACGACGACCAGACCCTCGGCTACGACGTCCGCGTGTTCAAGGCCCACGGCATCTCGCAGATGCCGTGCGTGGCGGAGGGGCGCCTCAGCGGGATCATCACCGAGACCGACCTCCTGCGCTTCTTGGTCGACGGCAAGGACATCGACACCCCCCTCGCCGAGGTGATGGAGCGCCGCGTCTCGACGATGCGCCTGCCCGACGACGCCGCGAGGCTCTCCGACGTCTTCGCCCGCGGCGAGGTCGCCATCGTGGTCGACGACAGCCGCCGCGTGCTCGCGGTGCTCACGAAGATGGACCTGATCGAGCTCGTCGCGCGCAAGAAGAGCTACATGCGCTCGTGACCGTCTCCGGCCTCTCCGCGCGCCGCGCCCGCATCGGAACGCCTACGCGCGTGCGAGCTCGTAGAGGCTCGACCATCCCTGCGTGAGCGACGCCAGCTCGCGCAGCCACGCCCGATCCAGCGAGAGCTCGCGCGCGACCCGCTCGAGATCGATCACGCCGGGCTCGAGCGGGTAGGCGTGGAGATCCTCGTGGGTCGCCACCACACGGAGGCCGCCCTGCGCCAGCGCCTCGACGATCTCGGCGTGCTCGAAGGTCCAGTCCGGGTGATCGGCCCAGAAGAGGCGCGAGGGCGCGTCCCGCCGCATTGCGGCCGCGCCGAAGAGCAGAAAGCCCAGGGTCGGCTCGAGGCTGCGGATCGGATCGGCGAGCACCGCCGAGCAGCGACGGCGGAGCGACGCCGGCAGCGGCTCGTCGAGGACGTCCACCCGCGCGACCTCGATGCGCCCGCCGATCGAGCGCGCCGCGCTCGAGAGGAACTCGAGGATGCGCTCGTCGATGTCGACCGCGAAGAGGTCCGGGACGCCCATCAGCGCGAGGGCGAGCGTGAGCGCGTCGTCGTCGCCCACCGCGAGGACCGGGCCCGGGTGGGCCGACAGATGCGCGCGCACCTTCTCCGCGCGCCGCAGGGTCGAGGCGGCGTCGATGTGGAGCTGCGCGTGCGCGTCGTCGCGCTCAGGGCGTGGATCGAGCAGCGCCGTGAAGCGCTCATGGAGCGGCGAGGCGGGGAGCGGGGCGAGCGCGCGGGCGTAGGTGCGCTCGGCCATCCGCAGGAGCCACCAGAGCGCGTGGCGCATGTCGGCGTGATCGTCGGCCCCCGGCGCGGGTCGCGCGCAGCCGTGGCGCTCGAGGAGCGCAGCGACCGCCGCGCGGACGTCCTCGATCGAAGGATCCGCGATCCCCGGCGCGAGGACCTCTCGGAGGCGCGATATATCGAGCGTCATCGTGGCGTCGTAGCATCCTCGCGCGTCCGCGCCTTCGTCCTCACACCCTCATCCGAGCCGGGCTGCGCGGCGCTCCCCCGACAAAGGCCGGGGGCGAAATTTGCCGTGCAAGCTTCGGTCGCTAGGCTGCCCTCGATGTCCGCCACCGCGCGCCGCGTCCTCGTGGTCGACGACAACGCCGACTCGGCCGAGATGCTGGCGCTCCTCCTCACTCGCCACGGTCACCGTGCGGAGGTCGCCGACGACGGCCCCTCCGCGCTCGAGGTGTTCGAGCGCTTCCGACCGGACGTCGCGCTCGTCGACATCGGCCTTCCGTCGATCGACGGCCACGACCTCGCGAGGGAGCTCGACCGGCGCGCCCGAGGCCACCTCCTGCTCGTCGCGGTCACCGGCCACCCGGAGGACGGCCGCGACACCTCGTTCGCGCACTACCTCCTCAAGCCCGTGGCCACCCGCACGCTCCTCGCGGTCATCGAGACCTGACTCTCACGAGGAGGCGCCGCCGCTCCGGCTCGCCACCCACGCCGCCGCGCCGAGCACCATCGCGGCGCCGAGCCCGCCGATCGGCGCGAGCGGCTCTTCCCACGCGAGGAAGCCGACGAGCACCGCGACCATCGGCTCGAGGAGCGTGAGCACCGCCGCGCGCGCCGATCCGATGCGGCGCAGCCCGTCGATGAAGAGGTAGGCCGAGAGCGTGCCCGGCAGGAGGCCGCCGAGCAGGAGGAGGAGGGCGTCGCTCGCCTCGATCGCCGCGGCGTGCGGCGCCGCGAAGGGCACG
>JAEZBP010000899.1 GCA_023427125.1 Pseudomonadota bacterium
ATTCCGGGCGGGTCTGCTACAGTCGGCGCAATGCATCGCGGGGTCAGGGAGCTCATCCGCTGGGTCCAGGAGCACGACGGGTCGGAGACGGTGAAGACCCACGGCCCTGCGGCGGCGAAGGACGTGACGGCGCTCGAGCATCAGCTCGGCGCGCCGCTGCCGGCCGATCTGAAGATCGTGCTCAACGTCTTCGACGGCGCGACGCTCCCGAACGGGATCCTGCTGAGCTCGGTCGCGGGGCCCGGCGACACCATCGAGGCGGGCCTGCGCGCGCTCGCCGAGGAGCGCGGCGTGTCGTTCCTCGATCCCGAGCTCCTCCTGCCATTTCATCGCACCGAGCTCGGCAGCTACCTCGCGTTCGATCGCAGCGCGGCGCCGGTCTCCGACACGTGGCCGGTCGTCGACTTCGATCCGCAGAGCGGCGAGATGCGCCTCATCCATCGCACCTTCGATGGCTGGTGCCGCCTGTGCGTGCGCGAGTGGACGAGCGCGGACTACGCGGACGAGTTCACCGTCGACAAGTACCTCCGCCAGGGCGAGCGACACGCGGAGATCGAGCCGGACGTCTCGATCGCGCACGTCACGGTCGCGCACGCGCTGCGCCGCGCCGGAGAGCCCGAGCGCGCGCTCGAGAGCTACCTGCGCGCGGGGCGCTGCGTGCCGGCGGTGCCGTGGGCGGACTGGGAGGCGCTCAAGCTCGCGGCGATCCTGAGCTACCCGGCCGACGCGCTCGAGGCGGCGTCCCGGCTCGGCAAGCGCGCGCCGGTGAGCACGTGGGAGCGGCGCGAGACCACGCCCTCGCGCGTCGCCTACGCCGTCGCCAAGGTCGCGCCCGCGCCGGGAGAGAACCAAGAGGCGTGGCTGCGCGTCTTCGATCAGCTCGTCGCGCAGGCGCTCGACGAGGCGGATCGCGCGGCCGCCAAGGCCATCCGCCGCGCGGTGGTGAAGGGCGACCCGCGCCCGCCGCCGAGCCCGGCGCAGGAGGCGGAGCTGGCGATCGTCGACGACGCGGACGCGCTCTTCGCCGCGGCCTGCGCGGCCTACCGCGAGGGCACGCTCCGCGACGAGGATCTCGCGCTCGATCCGCGGCTCGACGCGCTCTCGCGCGGCCATGATCCGGCCGACCTCCTCCGAATCCGCCGAGACTTCTGAGCGCAGGCGCGGCTAATAGCAGACGCGGTTGCGGCCGCCGCGCTTCGCGTCGTAGAGGCGCTCGTCGGCGGACTTCACGAGGAGCAGGACGTCCATGTCCCCGCCGAGCTCGGCGCAGCCGAGCGACACGGTGACGGGCATGGTCTCGCCCTCGAACACGAACTGGCGCTCCTGGACCCGGCGGCGGAGATCCTCCGCGATGGCCACCGCGCCGGCGACCGAGGTCTCCGGCAGGAGAGCGCAGAACTCTTCGCCGCCGTAGCGGCCCACGATGTCGTCGGGGCGCAGCCGGCTCTTCACCAGCGTGGCGAGCTCCTTCAGCACGTAGTCGCCCGCGAGGTGGCCGTAGTTGTCGTTCACGCTCTTGAAGTGGTCGATGTCGAACATCACCACCGAGAGGGGCCGCGCGTGCCGGCGGGCGCGTGGGATCTCGCGCTCGAGGGTCTCCATCAGATACCGCTTGTTGTGGATCTGCGTGAGCCCGTCGATGATCGTCATCCGGTAGATGGTCTCGTGGTACTGCGCCTCGAGATCCGAGCCGGATAGGAACTTCACGATCGTGTCGCCGATCTTGACCTGGTCGCCGCGGCGCAGCTGGTACTCGCCGACCTGCTTGTCGTTGACGTACGTGCCGTTGGTCGAGTCGAGGTCGACCACGTACCAGCTCGAGTTGCGCTTCTCGATGCGGCAGTGCCTCCGCGAGACGCTGTCGTTGTCGAGGACGAGGCGGTTCTCCTGGCCGCGGCCGACGGTGAGCGGCTCGTCGCCGAGCACGTGGCGCTTGCCGAACTGCCGAGCGTCCGACGAGTAGATGACCACCAGACAGTCCTGCCCGGACTTGGTGGGCCGCAGCTCCTCGAGCGGGGTGACCCTTGTCTTGATGTCGGAGTCCTGCACGGAGGCCGTACCCGGCTGAGCGTCCCAGCCAGCCCTCAGAGGCTAAGGAGAGCGGCGGCGTGAGTCAACAAGCACGCTGCAGGCGGATTCCCGGCCCGTGCTAGGGTCTCTCGGTGACGGGCCAGGTCTTCCTCGCGGTGGCGGGCAACATCGGGTCGGGCAAGACGACCCTCACGCGCAGGCTCTCGGCGCGCCTCGGGCTGACGGCCCTC
This sequence comes from Pseudomonadota bacterium, assembly GCA_023427125.1. Taxonomy (GTDB): domain Bacteria; phylum Myxococcota_A; class Polyangia; order Polyangiales; family Sandaracinaceae; genus JAEZBP01. The sequence goes on from JAEZBP010000899.1 coordinate 2,262, forward strand.
TACGAGGACACCGACGAGAACCCGTACCTCGCCGATTTCTACGCGGACATGCCGCGCTGGGCGATGGCCCTCCAGCTCCGCTTCCTCGCGGGCCGCGTCGCCAAGACCCGCGAGGTGCTCGAGCGCGGCGTGAGCGCGATCCAGGATCGGACCTGCTGGGAGGACGCGGAGATCTTCGCGCGCAACCTCCACCAGCGCGGGGACATGGACGCGCGCGACTGGGACACCTACGGGCAGATCGCCGAGCAGCTCCTCGGCGGGCTCCCCGCGCCGCACCTGCTGGTCTATCTGCGCCGCTCCCCCGCGAGCTGCCGCGCGCAGATCGCGAGGCGCGGGCGCGAGTACGAGGCCGCGATCCCGATGAGCTACCTCGAGGATCTCGGCGCGCGCTACGACGACTTCGTCGAGCGCTGGGCCCGCGGCCCCAAGCTGGTGGTCGACGCCGAGGCCCGCGACTTCCTGAACCGCGAGGATCACCTCGAGGCGCTCGTGGCCTCGATCGTGGAGGCGCTCCCTCAGCGCGCGCTGCTGTTCTGAATGACCGAGCACGAATCGGAGACATGAAGCGCAAGTCCCCGTTCGCCCTGAGCGAGGTCGAGCCGAAGG
>JAEZBP010000934.1 GCA_023427125.1 Pseudomonadota bacterium
GAAGAGGGCCGCGCGCTCTTGCGCGTCTGGCTCGCCTCGGGCGCCCCGGTCGTCGAGCGGACCGAGCCGCGGAGCGACGGCGAGCCGAGCGTGACGGGCTTCACGGTCGCGGCCTGTGCGCGCACCTGCGTCGACCTGACGTGGGAGAGCATCCACGCCGCGATCCTCGCGCCCTCGTGCGCGACCTCGGCCTGCCACGACGCCGAGGCGCCGGAGGGCGCGCTCGACCTCTCGGGCGAGCCGGGCGCGGTGCTCGCGCGCATCACCGGCGCGCCGTCCGAGGGCGCGCTCTGCGCCGCGAGCGGCACCCTGATCCTGACGCCGGGCTCGCCCGAGCGGTCGCTCTTCTTCGTGAAGATGGCCGCGACCAGCTCGAGCGAGGTCTGCGGCACGCGCATGCCGCCGTCGGGCAGCCCACCGAGCGAGCAAGCGCTCTGCGCCATCGAGGCGTGGATCCGCTGCGGCGCATGCGGAGCCGGCGACGCGAGCTGCGACGCGTGCATCGACGAGGCGCGCGCGCGCTGCGGAGTGCTGATCGAGGACGGAGGGCCGCGCTGCGGCGCACCGAGCGCGTGCCCGAACCGGCCCTGACGGTCTCCGCACGCCGAGAGGCGCCGGGCACGCGCCGGGCTACCTGGCTGGCGCGGTGACCGGTGGCGGCTGGAGTGGCCGGCCCGACTGGCGATGACTCTGCGGGTTTCGGCCGTGAGGAAGGTCGGCCAGCGTCTTGCTCTGCGCCGCGGAGCGCGCGAGGGGCGCGCACACTCGAGGAGCTGGCGGAGATGTCTCGGAGTCACTGGATGAGCTTGAGCGCGGCCGTGATCGCGGCGGCGTGCGCGAACGATCTCGGAGCGGACAAGGGCGAGCCGAGCGAGCTCGGCGTCGAGGGCGCGACGCTCGGCGCGGCGGACCACCCGAACAATCCGTATCGCGGCGAGCTGACCTACGGCACGACGGCGCGCGGGGAGCTCACGAGGCGCGTGCCGGTGCACTACTGGAGCTTCGAGGGCACGGCCGGCGATCCGCTCTTCGTCGACCTCGCGAGCCGCGCGGGCGACGACACCTTCCTCATGCTCTTCGTGCAGGTCGGCGCGGGCTGGGAGCTCGTCGACTACAACGACGACTGCCGCGGCTCGCTCAACTCCTGCCTCGAGGTCGAGCTCACCGAGACCGGTCGCTACCTCGTCGGCGCCAGCTCGTACGCCTACGCGGTGCGCGGCCGGCCGACCGCCCTGCGCTACGACCTCACCGTCCACTGCGTGAGCGAGAGCGGCGTGTGCGGCGAGCCCGGCCAGGGCGAGGGCGAGACCTGCGGCGGCATCGCGAGCCTCGAGTGCGCCGCGGGGCTTCGCTGCAACTACAGCAACAACGTCGGCTGCCACATCGCGGACGCCGGCGGCTTCTGCGAGGTCGACGAGCCCTACGTGTGCACGCGCGAGTATCGCCCGGTCTGCGGCTGCGACGGCGTGACGTACTCGAACGACTGCAACCGCCGCGCGGCGGGCGTCGCGCTCGATCACGAGGGCGCGTGCCGCACGGGCGGGCAGGGCGTCGGCGAGACCTGCGGCGGCATCGCGAGCCTCGAGTGCGCGGCGGGCTTGACGTGCGACTACAGCGGGAACGTCGGCTGCGACATCGCCGACGTGGCCGGGGTGTGCGTCGAGCCGGTCGAGGTGGCGTGCATCGCGCTCTACCGCCCGGTCTGCGGCTGCGACGGCGTGACCTACTCGAACGACTGCCACCGCCGCGCGGCGGGCGTCGCGTTCGCCTACGAAGGCGAGTGCCGCTGAGCTTGCTGGCGCGCGGCTCTGCTTGCTGGCGCGCGCATTCGCGCGCGCGGCCCTCGACGAGGAGGGCACAGCGCTGCGGGTCTCGCGCTCGTTCGAGCTCGAGGTGGCGCCACGAGGGCCCGCGCGAGGCGATCGGGTAGCATCGCGCGATGCTGGCGTGCGCGGACGTCGACTATCGCGAGACGGAGGTCGTGGCGTCTTGCGTGTGGTGCTGCGACTGGGCCGACGCGACCCCGAGCGCGGAGCGCACCGTCGTCTCATCGGCGCCGCCCGCCGCGTACCTGCCGGGACGCTTCTTCGAGCGCGAGCTCCCCTACCTGCTCGCCGTCCTCGATCCGCTGCCCGACGTCATCGTCGTCGACGCGCACGTGTGGCTCGCCGGTGACGATCCCGGCCTCGGCGCGCACCTCTTCGAGGCCCTGCAACGCGAGCGCCCGGTCGTCGGCGTCGGCAAGCGCCCCTTCCGCGGCCAGACCCGCGCCATCCCGATCGTGCGTGGCGCGAGCCAGAGGCCGCTCTTCGTCACCGCCGCCGGCATGGATCCGCGCGAGGCCGCCGACAACGTCCTCCGCATGCACGGCGTTCATCGCATCCCGACCCTGATCAAGCGCGCCGACCGCCTCGGCCGCGACGCATGACACTCTACCTCGCGGTAGCGCTCGGCGGCGGGCGCTGGCAGTGTTGGAGCGGCCCATGGTCGAGTATCCGGTCCGCACGCCACCGCTCTACTTCGCCATCTCGGCGGTGCTGCTCGTGATCGCGATCCCGAGCGCGGTGGTGAGCGTGCTCGCGCTCGCGTCGGGGCGCTGGCTCGACGCGGCGATCGCGTTGGCCCTCGCGATCGTGCCGGTGATCTACCTCGCGACGACCGGCGAGTACCGGGTGGGCCGCGCCGCCTTCCGGATCTCGAGCGAGCGGATCGAGATCCCGGGGCTGCGCGGGGAGCCCGTCGTCTTCGAGACGCGCGGGCTCGTCGTCCACGTGAAGCGGATCGTCGTCCGCTACAGCTTCGCGCTCGTTCCCGTCGCCGATGTCGAGCGCGGCTTCGTGATCGAGCTCGCGTCGGGCGCGGCGCGGCGGCGCCTCTCGACGCTCACGCTGGTCGAGCCCGAGCACACGGCGTGGCTGCTCGAGGATCTCGAGCGGGTCTGCCGTGGTGAAGAACCCTTCGGCCCCCACCGCCGCCCTCCGCCGCCGCCGAAGGCGCCCGATCACTACGACGCCGAGCTCGAGCGCGAGCTCGCCGCGCTCGATTGATCAGGCGGCGAACATCGCCGCGAACATGTCCTGCATGATCAGGTTCGTCAGGCGCTGGTCGGTGAGGACGTTCATGTTCGCGCCGCCGATCGCGCGCGTGTAGCGATCCAGGTAGACGAGCTGCTTGGTGACGAGGACGAGGTCCCTCGGCATCCGCAGGTCGTGCGCGCGGGAGACGCGGATCATCGCGGGGACGAGCTCGCGCATGTTGAAGCCGCCCTCGAGCACCGGCTCGTAGACCGCGCCAAGGTCGCTGCCGAGCGCCTCCGCGTCCACGCGGCCGGCGTCGAGCGCGGTGCCCATCGAGAGCATCGAGCGCGCGACGCGCACGAAGTCGCGGGACTGGAAGCCGAGCACGTACTCGAGCACGCTCTTCTTCTGGTCGTCGTCGAAGACGCCGACGATGCCGAAGTCGAGGTAGCCGATGCGGCCGTCCGAGAGCAGCATGAAGTTGCCGGCGTGCACGTCGCCGTGGAAGAAGCCGCGCAGGATCAAGGTCTGGAACCACGCGCGGATCCCGGTGAGCAGGCGCTCCTCGACGTCGTAGCCGCTCGCGAGCAGCGCGTCGGTGTCGTCGAGCCGCCAGCCGGTGAAGCGCTCCATGGTCAAGACGCGCGCGCTCGAGAGCTCGTCGTGAACCAGGGGCGCCGCCACCGAGTCGGTGCCCATCGCGCGCATCACCTCGTTGAACTCGCGCATGCGCCGCGCCTCGTTGTTGAAGTCGAGCTCGGCGACGAGGTTGGTCTCGAAGTCCTCGATGACGGCGAGCACGTTCGCGCGGCGCGCGTGCAGCGAGACGCGCTGGGCGAGCCTCGCGAAGAGGCGCATCAGCGCCACGTCGCACGCCGCGCGCGCGCCGATGCCAGGGCGCTGCACCTTCACCACGACCTCACGGCCGTCGAGGAGCGTGGCCGCGTGGACCTGCGCGATGCTTGCCGCCGCGAGCGGCTCGCGCTCGAGCGACGCGAAGGCCTGCTCGACAGGCCGCCCGAGCTCGCGCTCGAGCGTCGCCACGACCTCCTCGCTCGAGAAGGGCGGCACGCGATCGAGCAGCTTGCGGAACTCCTCCGAGTAGCGCTGCGGAAAGAGCGCCTCGCCCGAAGCGACGAGCTGGCCGAGCTTCACGTACGTCGGGCCGAGCACCTCGAACGCGCGGCGCAGCGCGACCGGCCCCGTGATGCGCTCGGGCCCCACGCGGTCGAGCAGCCAGCGCCACCCATAGAACGCGAGCACGCTCACCACGACCACGAGCCGCAGCGCCGCTCGCCACCACGCGACCGGCGCGAGCCGCTGCTCGTTCGTCTCCGTGTCGTCGCTCGCCTCTTGCACGAGGGCTCCTGCCGTCACCATCGCCGTCATGACCTCACCCCTACGAACGCCCGCACGAGACATTTCGCATACGACCTCGTATGCGTCGCTTGATGTGTGACCTACGGGCTCGTATGTCAAGGCGATGCAAGCAGAGAAGAAGGCGGGCCGCGTGGAAGAGGCGCAGAAGACCCGCGAGGCGCTGATCGCCGCGGCCACGCAGCTCTTCGTGGAGCAGGGCCTCGACCGACCGAGCCTCGACGCGATCTGCGCGCGTGCGGGCTTCACGCGCGGCGCGTTCTACGTGCACTTCCGGACCCGCGACGAGCTGATCGCGGCCGTCGTCGAGAGCGCGATGGGCGGCTTCATCGACGCGATGATCAAGACCGGCGAGGCCGGCGCAGATCTCGGCACCATCGTGCGCACCTTCGCGGCGGTGCTGCGCGGGGGTCCGCTCCCCTTCGTCGGCCAGGTGCGCGGGCACCAGATCATGGAGGCCTGCCTTCGCTCGCCGACGCTGCGGCAGAAGTACAACGAGCTCCTGGCGCACGCGCGCGAGCGGCTGTGCGACACCGTCCGCCGCGGCCAAGACGCGGGCACCGTCCGCGGCGACGTGGACCCTCACGCCACCGCGCAGCTCCTGCTCGCGCTGGTGCTCGGCGCGCACACGGCGAGCGAGATCGGCGCCCCCTACGACGCCGATCGCGTGGGCGAAGACGTCCTCCGGATGCTCGCGCCGATCGAGCCGCCCCCCGCGCGCAAGAGGCGCTGAGCCGGAGTCGTCGCGTGGAGTCGTCGGCCGGAGGTCGTCGCAGGTACGAGTGGCCGGGTCGGGTGGCCCCGGGGGATTGCTCCCCCGGGGCTCCCACAGATCCGGACGTGCGGAG
>JAEZBP010000958.1 GCA_023427125.1 Pseudomonadota bacterium
ACGCACCTCTTCGAAGAGCCCGGCGCCCTCGAGCAAGTCGCGCGGCTCGCCGGCGACTTCTTCCTCGAGCACCTCGCGGAGGAGCTCCGCCCGGAGGATCAAGGCACGACGACGTAGGGGCGCTCCGGATCGGTGGCGATCCGCGGAGCGCGCCCACGCGGAGGTAACGGCATCCCGACACCTGCGAACGGCAGCAGGTGTCGGCCTACCGTTACTCCGCTTCGCTCCGTGATCGCGAGATCGAGCGCATCGGGATTCGGGCGCGGAGGCGGATCCACGAGAGCGCGCGAGGCCGCTTCCACGACCAGCTTGCCGCAGCCGCCGCGCGCGTGCTTCGATCGCGGAATGCAGAGGTGGCTGCTCGCCCACTTGCTCCTCGTCGCCGCCTGCGGTGGCGCTCCGGCCTCCTCGATCAGCGAGCCGCCTCGGGCCGCGCAGGAGGCGCCACCCACCACCGCGCGCGAGCTCGTCGCGCTCCTCGAGGCCATCGCCGAAGGCGCGCAGCCGGGCTCGCTCGACGATCACATCGACCACGAATTCGCGCGCCTGCTCCCCTCCGGGGCCGAGCTCGGCGCGCTCTTCGGAGTGCACGAGGAGGGCTGCACGCCCGAGCTCGAGGAGGGACCGGGCTACGGCGCGATCGCGATCCCGCCGCCGATGGAGGGCGACTCCGACGAAGAGATCCGGCGCACCGAGGCGATCATCGACGTCCTGCAGGCCTCGACCGAGGTGATCGCCGCTTGCACGGTGACGCGCACCGTCGGCGGCGACGAGGGCGAGGAGGGAGAGGTCGTCGAGGAGCGGGTGATGCTCTTTGCGATCGCGGTAGGTCGCCGTGACGACGGCAGGCTCGTCGCGCTCGCCTGGCGGCGCTTCGACGACGAGCTCCACGGAGCTCATTAGGAAGCGGAAATCTCGACTCACCCTTGTGGCCTCGGAGTGCGGTCCTAGTCGACACCTCCGTGTCCGTGTCAGGAGACGCGCCCTTCCTTCGGGTCTGCGAGGGCGTCTACGCCACGGTGACGGTCCGGCGGGTGCGAGCGGGAGTGGTGATCGTCATCCTCGCCGGGACGGATGTGGGCGAGCTCCACGACGCACCCTTCCAGCTCCTCCATCGAATCATCGAGATGGACGGGCCGATCGAGCTCTTCATCGACACGCGCGGCGGGCGCATGGTCTCGATCGACGTGAGCAACCAGTGGGCGATGTGGCTGCGGCAGGAGCGCGCCGGCATTCGCCATGTGTACATGCTGGCGGCGAGCCGCTTCCTCCGGGTGACCGCCACAGTGGTGCACCGCTTCGCCGGCCTCGGCGGCGCGATGCGCGTCACCGCAGACGCTGGCGAGTTCGACCGGGCCCTCGGCTCGGTCGCCGCCGGGTGAGCTGGCTCGGTCCCCGGTGTCCCGCCGAGCGGGCGTCGGCGCTCCAGGGCGGCGTTCGCGACAGCCTCGGAGTCCTCTGCTAGAACGCGCCGCCATGCGGTACTCACGCGCGTTCGTCCCGACCCTGAAAGAGGCGCCCAAAGACGCGACCATGCCGAGCCACGTGCTGCTCCTGCGCGCGGGCTTCGTACGCATGGTCGGCGCGGGGCTCTACGAGATGCTCCCGCTCGGCCTCCGTGTGATGAACAAGATCGCGGGCATCGTCCGCGAGGAGATGGATCGCGCCGGCGCGCACGAGCTCCTGATGCCCGCGCTCCTGCCGAAAGACTACTTCGAGGAGAGCGGCCGCTACGAGAGCTTCGGCGGGACCCTCCTGCGCCTGAAGGATCGAAAGGGCGGCGAGTACCACCTCGGCCCGACGCACGAGGAGATCATCACCGACCTCGTGCGGCGCGAAGTGAAGAGCTACCGCCAGATGCCGCTGAACCTCTACCAGGTGCAGATGAAGTACCGCGACGAGCCGCGCCCGCGCGCGGGGCTCCTCCGGTGCCGCGAGTTCCTGATGAAGGACGCGTACTCGTTCGACGTGTCGGAGGAGCGCGCCGTCGCGAGCTACGAGGGGATGCGCGAGGCCTACCACGCCATCTTCCGCCGGCTCGGGCTCGAGTACCGCGTCGTGAGCGCGGACACCGGCGCGATGGGCGGCAGCACGAGCGCCGAGTTCCAGGTGCTCGCGCAGAACGGCGAGGACGCGATCGTCGCCTGCAGCAGCTGCGAGTACGCGGCGAACGTCGAGGTGGCCGAGACCGTCGTCGCCGACCTCGCGAAGGATCACAAGCGCGAGCTCCTCGAGCGCACGAAGGTGCACACGCCGGGCGCCAAGACCATCGACGAGGTGGTCAGCTTCCTCGGCGCCGGGCTCAGGCCCGAGGGGATGATCAAGTCGCTGCTCTACGTCGCCGGCGACAGCGTCGTGATGGCGCTCGTCCGAGGCGATCACGAGGTGAACGAGATCAAGCTCGCGCGGGCGCTCGGTGTCCCCGAGGTCTTCCTCGCGACCGACGCCGATGTGCGCAAGGCGACCTCCGCCGAGCCGGGCTTCGCGGGGCCGGTGGGCTTCGCGGGCCGCGTCATCGCCGATCCCGACGTCACCCACGTGCTCAACGGCGTGACCGGCGCGAACGAGACGGACTACCACCTCGTGAACGTCACGTTCGGGCGGGACTTCGAGGCGCAGATCGTTCCGATCCGAGCGGTGCGCGAGGGTGATCAGTGCCCGAAGTGCGCCTCGCCGCTCCAGCTCTACCGCGGGATCGAGGGCGGCCACATCTTCGTCCTCGGCACCCACTACAGCGCGAAGATGGGCGCGACGTTCCTCGACGAGGAGGGACACGAGAAGCCGATCGTGATGGGCTGCTACGGGATCGGGGTCTCGCGCCTGGTCGCCACCGCCGTCGAGCAGAACCACGACGCCGACGGCATCCGCTGGCCGATGTCGATCGCCCCCTACCACGTCGTGCTCACGCCGATCGGCAAGGAGCCCGAGCCCCACGCGGTGGCGGAGTCGCTGCACGACGAGCTGGTCGCGCGCGGCGTCGAGGTCTTGCTCGACGACCGCGACGAGCGGCCCGGCGTGAAGTTCAAGGACGCCGATCTGATCGGCATCCCGCTGCGGGTGACCATCGGCAAGCGGGGGCTCGCCGAAGGCAAGCTCGAGCTGAAGGAGCGCACCGCGAAGGAGGCGACGCTGATCCCGCTCGAGGGCGCGGCCGACTTCCTCCGCGAGCGGGTCCGAGAGGCGGGCGGCCTCCGATGATCGCAGAGCAGCGCTCGTCGCCGCTCGTCTCGCAGATCGTACTGTGGATCGTGTTCGCCGCCGTCGCGGTCGCCTCGGTCTTCACCGTGCTGATCCCCGAGCTGCGCGACGACACGTCGGAAGAGGCGGTCACGAGCCAACCCGCCGACTGATCGAGTTAGCTGGCGCCCGCCTTCGCGCGCGCGGGCCGAGCTCCGCGGGGCCCTCCGACCCGTGCGTGCTTCCCGTCGCTGCTGTCCAGCCGAGGGCGGAACCGCTCCGACAATCCGTCACCCTGCGAGCTCAGACCGCGAGGTCGGCCGTGGACACGCGGCTTCGCCGGCGGCTGCGCGACACGCTACGCGCGTGAAGACCGCGACGCGGGCACGACCGAGATGTCGTGGCGCTGCCGTGTCGAGGGCGGCGACGCCGCGCCGGCTCCGCGGCGCATCGAGCGGCTCGACCCCACACGGACCAGGCCCCGGAGCGATGGTTGGTAGCCCCTACACGAGCTCCACGGACGCAGGTCCAGGTCCGGACGTCACCGGTAGCCCGTTTTTTGCACACTGCGCCAGGAGGCCTAATCCTGTGTGGGGGTCGCAGTGCGAAGAAGTAAGAAGACCTGGTTCCTCCACACGTTCCTCTTGGTGCTCGCGGGGCTCCTGCCCGCGCTCCCCGTGACGGCGTACAACCCGGAGCCGCTCTGCTCGCATCCGGAGGACGCCCGCAGGGACGCCGCGTTCACGCCCTATCTCCCCTCCGAGCACGTCGAACCGGTGCCGATGTGTGCGCCCCGACGATCGGCCGAGCCGGCCTTCGACGCCAGCCTCGACGACGAGGACGCCACGCGAGCGCTCGCGCGGGCTCGGAGCCTCGCCCAGAGCGGCCGCCACGGTGAGGCCATCCTCGCCCTGCGGGTCGTGCAAGCGCGCTTTCCACGGCTTGCCGACCGGCTCTCGCTCGAGGAGGGTGAGTATCGAATGGCCGATGGGGCCGATGCGCAAGCCTGCGACGCCTTCCGGCGCGCGGCGGAGAGCCCGCAGCGAGACGTGGCCGCGAGGGGCGACGTGGCCCGGGTCGGCTGCATGCTCGCGATCGGCGATCGCCGCGCCGAGCGCGATCTCGAGGAGCTCCGGAGGAGCTACCCCGAGCTGCCGCAGGTCGACGAGCTCGACCTCCTCTTGGCGCGCGCCTACGAGCTGCGCGGCGATCGACGCGGCGCCGCAGAGCGCTACCGCACGCTCGATCTGACGAGCCCTGGTAGCCCCCACGCGGCGAGCGCCCGCGAGGCGCTCACGCGGCTCGCCGCCGAGGGTGTCACGGTCCGCGAGCTGACCCTCCCTCAGCAGGCCGAGCGCGCCGAGCGGCTCACGCGGGGCGGCTACTACGAGGCGGCTCGGCCGGAGATCGCGCGCCTCCGCGCGATGGAGCTGCCGCGCTCGGTCGCAGCGCAGGTCGCGCG
>JAEZBP010000971.1 GCA_023427125.1 Pseudomonadota bacterium
CTACGAGATCGTCAACGGGCTCTTCCCGCACGAGGGGAACGAGCGCCCTCGGCTCGGCATGCTGCCGCTCGGCACCGGCAACTCGTTCCTCCGCGACTTCGGGATCACGAGCGCCGAGGAGGCGCTCGCCGCGCTCGAGCGAGGCGCGACGCGCGAGATCGACGTGGTGCGCGCGACCCACGCCGGCGGCCTGATCCACTACATCAACCTGCTGAGCCTGGGCTTCAGCGCCGAGGCCGGCGAGCTCACCAACCGGCGCTACAAGGCGCTCGGCACGCTGGGCTACGTGATCGCGACGCTCTCGACCGCGCTCGGGCTCCGCTTCCCCGCGTTCCCCCTGCGCCTCGACGGAGGCTCGCGCGATCCGCGGCCGTGCATCCTCCTCTCGTTCTCGAACAGCCGCTTCACCGGAGGCACGATGATGATGGCGCCTCACGCCGACCCGAGCGACGGCGAGCTCGACGTGATCCGCATCGGACCGATGCGCCGCCCCGCGTTCGTCGCCGCGTTCCCGTCCATCTTCCGCGGCACCCACGTGGCCCGCGCGGAGGTCGAGGAGGCGCGCGCGAAGGTGGTCGAGCTCGAGCTCCCCGAGCCGGTCGACGTGATGGTCGACGGTGAGGTGGAGCGGCTCGCGATCTCGCGGATCGAGGTGATCCCCGCCGCGCTCTCGGTGGTGGCATGAGCGCGTCGCCGTCGATGTCGGAGCGGCGCGACGCGCCCGAGAGCGCCGAGGGCGACGATCACCTCGTGCCCGCGCCGGCGCGCTCGTTCGAGGAGCCTTCCCTCAAGGACAAGATCATCTCGGCGGGCCTCTGGACCGCGGGGCTCGGCTGGCTCGCGCCGGCGCTCGGCTCGATGACCTTGGTCTACCACGTTGTCCCCGCGCACCGGGTCAACGCGCTCGGCCGGGCCTACTGCAAGGTGCAGATCGCCCTCACGGGCAACCGCTGGCGCGCCGTCGTGGACCCGAAGATCGACCCGGCTCGGCCGTACATCTTCGTGCAGAACCACACGAACCACTACGACCACGTCTTGGCCTACAACGCGACCCCTCACTACAAGCAGGGGCTCGAGCTCGAGAGCCACTTCAAGTTCCCGTTCTACGGGTGGTTCATGAAGGCGCGCGGCACCGTCCCGGTGAAGAAGGGTGAGCGCGGTCAGACCTCGGATCTCACGCAGCGGATCAAGCGCGAGATCGACGCGGGCCGCTCGATCCTCGCGTTCCCCGAGGGATCGCGCACGCGGACCGGTCGCGTGGCGCCCTTCCGGAAAGGGATCTTCTACATCGCGCGCGATCTCGGGGTGCCGATCGTGCCGGTCGCGGTGACCGGGGCGTTCGACGTGATGCGAGCGGGGAGCCCGATCATCCGTCCGGGCAACGACATCACGGTGTACTGCGACGAGCCCATCGAGACGGCGGGCGTCTCCGATGAGGCGCTGCCGGAGCTCGTCGAGCGAGCGCGCGGCGCCATCAAGGCGCGCATCGAGGCCTACTGGGACGAGCACGGGAGGGCGAGGCGATGAGCGCGACCTCGGAGGAGGCGCCTCTCGATGGCCGCAGCGAGCGTGCGAAGAAGAAGCGCGAGCGGCGCCGCCGCGCGGTGCTCGACACGGCGCTCCGCGTGTTCAGCGAGAAGGGCTACCACGACACGCGCATCAGCGACATCATCGAGGCGGCGGGGATCGCGCGGGGCACCTTCTACATCTATTTCGATAGCAAGAACGCGATCTTCCACGAGCTCTTGGATCTCTTGTTGGAGCAGATCCGCGAGAACGTGGTGGGAGTCGATCTGAGCGAGGAGGCGGCGCCGATCCGTGACCAGCTCTTGGTCTCGGTGAGCCGGGTGCTCGAGGCGTTCCACCAGAACCCGGCGCTCGCGCGCTGCGTGCTGCGCGAGGCGGTGGGGATCGATCACGAGATCGACAAGAAGCTCGAGAGCTTCTACGCGCACCTGCACGCGTGGGTCAGCGTGTCGCTCGAGAACGGTCAGCGCATCGGGCTCGTGCGGCAGCTCGACACGAAGTACGTGGCGTGGTGCATCCTCGGCTCGGTGAAGCAGTTCCTGCAGCTGGTGCTGGATCGGCCGCGGGCGGACTTCGACGTCGATCACCTCTCGCAGGTCATCCTCGACTTCCACCTGCAGGGGATCCTCGCTTCATAGGCTCTCGCGTGGGGGCGGGGGCCTCGCCTTCGGCTCGGCCTCCGGCTTTGGCCTCCTCGATGGGGCTACCGCGGCTGCTGGCCGGCCGGTCGCGCTTCGCGTAGGCCTCGCAGCGGATCACCGGCAGCGGCGGGTACTTCGGCTTGTCCGGCGCCGTGCAGAGATGAAACGTCGATCCACGCGTGCTCGTCACCGGCTTGTGCGAAGCGCAGCTCGCGCAGAGGCCGGGATCGATCGCGCTCACGCCGGGCGCTCGAGCGCGCGGGGGAGCGAAGCGCGCACGAGCGGTGGGGGCGCGGCGAGAGAGGGGGCGATGCGGAGCGGGCCGGCGGTGAGCCGGACCCAGAGGAGGGTGGCGCCCGTCCCGACGAGGATCGCGACCAGGCCGGTGAGGCCGGCCTCGGGGCCGAACGCGCCGCCGGTCACGAGCGGATCGCCGATCGGCTCGCGGGCGAAGAGCGAGCCGTACGAGAAGGTCGTCTGACCGCTGACCTGCATCCCGAAGAGGTTCTGGCAGTAGTTCCACGAGAAGTGGAGGCCAATGGGGATCGCGAGCCGGCCTGTCGTCACGTAGCCCGACGCGAGCATCATCCCCGCGAAGACGATGTTGCCGGTGCCCATCGCGGTCGCGTTGGGGTTGTCCGCGTGGGCGATGCCGAAGACCGCCGAGGACGCGAAGGCGGCGAGCACGATCGCCGAGCGGGGCGGGATGAAGCGGGAGGTGAAGCCCTCCGCGAGGTTCTTGAGGTGATAGCCGCGGCTCACCAGCTCCTCGTAGAAGCCGATCGCGAGGAAGGGGAAGAGGGCGACGGGCACGAAGGCGAGGCGGGGGACGGGGCCGGGCAGCTCGGGCGGCTCGCCGTAGCGCGCCCAGCCGAACGCGAGCTCCGCCCCGAGGATCCCCGCCATCAAGAGCGCGCCGAGCGTGGTGCCGAACGCGGCGTCGATCCACCAGCGACGGTCGATGTTCAGCCCGAGGCTCTCGAGCGGCCGGCGATCGAGGAAGCGGCACGCGAGCCACACCGACCCGCAGACGACGAGGGCCCCCAACATGAACAGCGGCGCCTGGGAGAAGACCGCCTCCAGGTGGCGCTCGCGCATCTCATGAACGGCGCTGCAGCCCCGCGAGAGGCCGCCGAGCAACACGATCATCACGACGATCTGTACGAGGATGCGCCAGCCCGCGCGGAGGCGGCGCTCCTCCGCGTTCCAGAAGGGCCAGGCGACCAGATCGAGCATCGCGGTGTGCAGCATGCTCATTTCGCCGCCCCGGACAAGTCTTGGCTCCGCGCGGTGATATAACCCGCGCGTGAAGAAGGTCTGGGCCACGCTCCGAACGCTCGGGATCCTGCTCGCGCTGTGGGTGATCCTCGCCGCGGTCGGGCTGATCGCGGGGGTGATCCCGCTCGACGGCGGTGCTCCCACGCCCGCGCCCGAGATGGCCGACGACGAGCCGATCGCGGCCGACGCGGGGGTGACGGTCGCGGACGCCGGCGTGGACGCAGGCGCTGTGGCGGTGGACACCCCCGCCGCACCGACCGATGGCCCCGACGCGCCGCGCTGGATCGTGTGCGCGGCCACCGCCGATCCCTCCCTCGTCGCCGCGCAGCTCTTCGGCGACGAGCGGCCGGAGATCGTGGTCGGGTGCGGCGATCGCTGGGAGGTGATCGCGATCGGGGCGAGCGGCCCCGCCCGGATCGCCACGTTCCTCGCGCCGGCCGTGCCCGCGGAGCAGCACGCGCGCACCGGCCCCGCCGCGACCGGCGACGTGGACGGCGACGGCAACATCGATCTCGTCCTCCCGCTCGCGCACGAGACGGAGACGGGCGCGAGCCGCGGAGGCGGGCTCTTCTGGATCGCGAGGGACGGCTTCGGCGGGATCCGCGAGCCGGTCGCGCTCGCGCCGATCGCGGCGTGGAGCGCCGCCGTGGCGCCGCTCGACGCGCAGGACGGCGCCGACATCGTGGCGATGAACCGCGCGAACGCGCTCGCCCAGGAGCCGGACGCGGGCGC
>JAEZBP010000976.1 GCA_023427125.1 Pseudomonadota bacterium
AAGTACGCCATCGTCGTCGGCAGCGCGATCGTCTGGCCGACGAGCTGGTCCTTCTGGGTCCGGCAGAAGCGCGTGAAGTCCGGGATGTTGAGCGCGAGCGTCGCCCAGAAGCCCACCATCGCGGTGAGGAAGGGCCAGAACGCGGCCCAGAACGCGCTCCCTTCCAGGCCGGGCCGGCCGAACATCTCGCCGGACCCGTGGGCCGTCCACGACCACACGAGGAGCGCCGTCCCGCCGATCAAGAGGAAGGGCGCCGAGAGGGTCTCGAGCCACTTGATGGACTCGATGCCCCTCCAGATGAAGTAGACGTTGACCAGCCAGAACGCGAAGAAGCACGCGAGCTCGAGCGCGCTGATGCCGATGAAGCCGAGCGGCGCGCCGGCCTCGATGCCGAAGCGGCCGAGGATCGCGACGATCGCCCCGCCGCCGATCCACGTCTGGATGCCGAACCACCCGCAGGCCACCAAGGCGCGCGCGATCGCCGCGACGTTCGCGCCCGTCACGCCGAACGAGGCGCGCGCGAACACCGGGAAAGGGATGCCGTAGCGCGGGCCGGGGTGCGCGTTGAGCACCATCGGGACGAGCACGATCACGTTGCCGGCCAGCACGATCACGACCGCCTGCGTGACGTTCATGCCGGCCGCGATCATGTCGGCGGCGAGCATGTAGGTCGGGATGCACACGGCCATCCCCACCCAGAGGGCCGCGACGTGCCAGATCCCCCAGGTCCTCTTGTCGGCCGGCGTCGGCGCGAGATCCTCGTTCCAGAGGGCCGCGTCGTGGCCGGCCTCGGTGGCCTGCGCTTCTCTCGCTCGGCCTAGAGGCTCCACGTGCCCCGCTTGAGGAACCGCCCCTGCCCGGCCTTGCCGAGGAACTTGCCGTCGCGGGTCAGCACCTTGCCGCGCTGCATCACCACGCTCGGGAAGCCCACGACCTCGCGGCCCTCGACCGGCGAGTAGTCGACCCGCATGTGGAGCGTCTCGTGCGAGAGCGTGTGCCGCTTCTCGGGATCCCACACCACGAGATCGGCGTCGGCCCCGACGCCCATGCTGCCCTTGCGCGGGTAGAGCCCGAAGATCTTGGCCGGCGCGGTCGAGGTGATCTCGACGAAGCGGTTCATCGAGATCTTGCCGGCCCGCACGCCCTCCCACAGCAGGTACATGCGCGTCTCGACGCCGGGCATGCCGTTCGGGATCTTCGCGAAGCTGTCGCGGCCGAGCTCCTTCTGATCCTTCATGCAGAAGGGGCAGTGGTCGGTGGCCACGACCTGCAGATCGTAGTTGCGGAGGCCGCGCCAGAGGTGGTCGTGGTGGTGCTTGGGCCGGAGCGGCGGCGTGCACACGTACTTCGCGCCCTCGAACTCGTCCTCGGGCGTGCCGCGTAGATCGTCCTCGGACATGAAGAGGTACTGGGGGCAGGTCTCGGCGTAGGCGGGCAGGCCGCGATCGCGCGCCTCCATCACCCTTTCCAACGCGCGCTGCGCCGAGAGGTGGACCATGTAGACCGGCACGTGGGCCATCTCGGCGAGCGCGATCGCCCGCTCGGTGCCGGTCGCCTCGGCGACCTCGGGCCTCGTCAGCGCGTGATAGATCGGCGCGGTGCGCCCCTCGGCGAGCGCCCGCTCGACCAGGACGTCGATCGGCAGGCCCGTCTCCGCGTGCATCGTGATCAGCGCGTTGAGCTCGCCGGCCCGCAGCATCGCGCGGAAGATCGACTGGTCGTCGAGCAGGAGCACGCCCGGGTAGGCCATGAAGAGCTTGAAGCTCGTGATGCCCTCGTTGACGAGGCCGCCCATCTCCTCGAGCGCGCTCGGCGGGACGTCGGTCGCGATCATGTGGAAGCCGTAGTCGGTCGCGGCCTTCCCCTCCGCCTTCGCGTGCCAGGTGTCGAGGGCCGCGCGGAGCGAGCCGCCCTTCTGCTGGATCGCGAAGTCGAGGATCGTCGTCGTGCCGCCGTGCGCCGCCGCGATGGTGCCGGTCTCGAAGTCGTCCGACGCCGTGGTGCCGCCGAAGGGCATGTCCATGTGGGTGTGGGCGTCGATGCCGCCCGGGAAGACGTACTTCCCCATGGCGTCGATGGTCTCGTCGAAGGTGCCGTCGAAGCCGTTGGCGAGCCCCGCGATCTTCCCGTCCTCGACGAGCACGTCGGCGATGAAGGTCTCGGACGCCGTGAGGACGGTGCCGCCCTTGATGAGTGTGCGTGTCATGTCTTCCCTCCGAGTCGGTGAGCACCGAGTGGACGAGCACGCGAAGCCCGATGGGCGCGCTCACGTGAAGCATCGACCCTCTCACGGGATCCCTCTGGTCATCAAGAGCGAGCCCGTGGTACCCATGCCCTTTCCTCCTTCGGGGTGGCCCCGAGGGTGCAGCGCGGGAGAGGGACATGCGCGTCATCAACCACTGGATCGACGGCAAGCCCTGGGAGCGCCCGCCCGAGCGCTCGGGCGAGGTCTACAACCCGGCGACCGGCGCCGTCACCGCGCACGTCGCGCTCGCCTCGCCGGCGGAGGTCGACGCGGCGGTAGCCTCGGCCAAGGCGGCGCTGCCGGCCTGGCGCGACGCCTCGCTCGCCAAGCGCGTGCGCATCCTCTTCGCGTATCGCGAGCTGCTCGAGCAGCACAAGGAGGCGATCGCGCAGCTCGTGACGAGCGAGCACGGCAAGGTCCGAAGCGACGCGCTCGCGGAGGTCAGCCGCGGCATCGAGGTCGTCGAGTTCGCGTGCGGCATCCCCCACCTGTTGAAGGGCGAGATCGCCGAGAACGTGTCGACCGACGTCGACTCCTACTCGCTGCGCCAGCCGGTCGGCGTGGTCGCAGGCATCACGCCCTTCAACTTCCCGGCGATGGTGCCGATGTGGATGTACCCGATCGCGATCGCGTGCGGGAACACCTTCGTGCTCAAGCCCTCCGAGCGCGATCCGAGCGCGCTGAACTACTGCGCCGACCTCCTCAAGCAGGCGGGCCTGCCCGACGGCGTCTTCAACGTCGTCCACGGCGACAAGGTCGCGGTCGACCGCCTCCTCGAGCACCCGGACGTCGCGGCGATCAGCTTCGTCGGCTCGACGCCGATCGCGAAGTACATCTACGAGAACGGCACCAAGCACGGCAAGCGCGTGCAGGCGCTCGGCGGCGCGAAGAACCACATGGTGGTGCTGCCCGACGCCGACATGGAGCTCGCGGCGGACGCGGCGATCGGCGCGGGCTACGGCTCGGCGGGCGAGCGCTGCATGGCGATCTCGGCGCTCGTCGCGGTGGGCAACGCGGCCGACAAGCTGGTGCCGATGCTCAAGCAGCGCATCGCGAAGCTGCGGGTCGGCGACGGCTCCGATCCGAAGAGCGAGATGGGCCCGCTCGTCACCAAGCAGCACCTCGCGCGGGTGAAGGGCTTCGTCGACGCGGGCGTGAAGGAGGGCGCGAAGCTCGAGGCCGACGGACGCGACCCGAAGATCCCCGGCTGCGAGGGCGGCTTCTTCATCGCGCCGACGCTCTTCGATCACGTCACCCCCGAGATGTCGATCTACGAGGAGGAGATCTTCGGCCCGGTGCTCGGCATCACGCGCGTCGAGACCTACGCCGACGCGATCGCGCTGATCCACAAGAACCCGTACGCGAACGGCGTCGCGCTCTTCACGAACGACGGCGGGGTGGCGCGCAAGTTCCAGCACGAGATCGAGGTCGGCATGGTCGGCATCAACGTGCCGGTCCCGGTGCCGATGGCGTACTTCTCGTTCGGCGGGTGGAAGGCCTCGCTCTTCGGCGACACGCACGTGCACGGCAAGGAGGGCGTCCACTTCTACACGCGCGGCAAGGTCGTGACCGCGCGCTGGCCCGACCCGCGCTTCCGCGGCGTCGAGCTCGGCTTCCCCGAGAACAAGTGAGGGGGAGAGCATGAGCGCAGCAACCATCGAAGTGCGGGTCGGCGGGCACGGGAGCGTGCGGGCCGGCGTGAAGAGGGTCGACGGAGCGACGCAGTCGGTCTGCGATCTCTGCGGGAGCGAGACCGACGCGGTCGTCTCGATCTCGCAGGGGGGCGACGCGCCCTTCGCCTGCAAGAGCTGCCTGCGCGGCCGCCTCGAGGCGATCACGGTGGCGATGTGGGAGCTCAAGGCGCCGCCGCCCGGCCTCCCCTGGGGCAAGGTGAGCGGGTGAGCGGCGCCGCGTTGAAGGGCGAGGGTCTGAAGGCCCTCCCTGCCGAGCGCAGCGAGAGCACCTTCGAGGACTTCAAGGAGCCGTACACGAAGGCGCAGGCGCTGGTGGAGGCGAACCGCTGCCTCTTCTGCAGCGACGCGCCGTGCATCCAGGCGTGCCCGACCTCGATCGACATCCCGCAGTTCATCCGGAAGATCGCGACCGAGAACGTGCACGGCTCGGCGAGGACGATCTTCGAGTCGAACATCCTCGGGATGAGCTGCGCGCGGGTCTGCCCCGTCGAGGTGCTCTGCGTCGGCTCTTGCGTCTACAACGAGCTCGGCGTGCCGCCGATCCAGATCGGCAAGCTCCAGCGCTTCGCGACCGACGCGGCCTTCGAGGCGGGCACCCGCTTCTTCGAGGCGGGCGCACCGACCGGCAAGCGCGTGGCGCTGATCGGCGGCGGCCCCGCCGCCTTGGCCTGCGCGCACGAGCTGCGCCGGCACGGCCACGCCTGCACCATCTTCGAGAAGAACGCGCTCTTCGGCGGCCTCAACACGACCGGCGTCGCGCCCTACAAGATGCGCGCGGACCGCTCGCTCGACGAGGTCGAGTGGGTGCTCGGCATCGGCGGCATCGAGCTGAAGACGGGCGTCGCGGTCGGCCGCGACGTGACCTTCCGCGAGCTCGAGGGCGACTACGACGCGATCTTCATCGGCCTCGGCCTCGGCGCCGACAGCACGCTCGGCGTGCCCGGCGAGGATCTCCCCGGCGTGCACGGCGCGGTCGACTACATCGAGAAGATGAAGGTCGGATCGGTCGACGTGAGCGGCGTGAAGCAGGCGGTGGTCGTCGGCGGCGGGAACACCGCGATCGACTGCGTGCGCGAGCTGCTCGGGCTCGGCATCCCGAGCGTGACCATGCTCTACCGCGGCGATCGGGCCGGGATGAGCGGGTACGCGCACGAGTGGGACGCGGCGTGCCCCGAGGGCGCGCGCGCGCTCTGGCGACGGCAGCCCATCGAGCTCGTCGGCCTCGATCGCGTCGCGCACGTGCGCTGCGTCGAGCTCGACGAGAAGAAGAAGCCGATCGCGGGCACCGAGCACGTGGTCGACGCGGAGCTGGTCTTGGTCGCGATCGGCCAGGCCAAGCTCGGCGAGCTCCTCAGCGGGCTCGAGGGGATCACGCTCGATCGGGGCCGCGTGATCGTCGACGAGGACGGCTTCACCGGCCGCTCGAAGTACTTCGCCGGCGGCGACTGCGCCAACGGCGGCAAAGAGGTCGTGAACGCGGCGGCCGAGGGCAAGCGCGCGGCGATCGCCATCGACAAGCTCCTCGGAGGGAACGGACATGCCTGACATCTCGGCGAACTGTGCGGGCATCCGCTCCCCGAACCCGTTCTGGCTCGCGTCGGCTCCGCCGGCGAACTCGGGCCTCCAGGTCCAGCGCGCGTTCGACGCCGGCTGGGGCGGCGCGGTGTGGAAGACGCTCGGCGCGCCCATCCAGAACGTCTCGAGCCGCTTCGGCACCCTCGACTTCAAGGGCGTCCGCAGCGTCGGCTTCAACAACATCGAGCTGATCACCGATCGGCCGCTCGAGTCGAACTTCCGCGAGATCTACGAGACGAAGAAGAAGTACCCGAAGCACGCGGTCATCGTGTCCTTGATGGTCGAGACCCGCGAGGAGTGGAAGGACATCATCAAGCGCTCGATCGACGCGGGCGCGGACGGGCTCGAGCTGAACTTCGGCTGCCCGCACGGCATGTGCGAGCGCGGCATGGGCTCGGCGGTCGGGCAGGAGCCGAGCGTCAACCAGGAGATCACGAGCTGGGCGGTCGAGTACTCGAGCGTGCCGGTGCTCGTGAAGCTCACGCCGAACGTCGCCGACATCGTCCCGCACGGCCTCGCGGCACAGCGCGGCGGCGCGCACGGCGTCTCGCTGATCAACACGATCAAGAGCATCATCGGCGTGGACCTCGACACCTTCGTGCCGCGCCCGCTGGTGAACGGCCGCTCGACCAACGGCGGCTACTGCGGCGCGGCGGTCAAGCCGATCGCGCTCCACATGGTGGCGGCGCTCGCGCGCGAGCCGAGCTTCAACCTACCGATCAGCGGCATCGGCGGCGTCGCGAGCTGGCGCGACGCGGTGGAGTTCATGCTGCTCGGCTCGAGCAGCGTGCAGGTCTGCACCGAGGTCATGCTGCGCGGCTACCGCGTGGTCGAGGACATGATCGAGGGCCTCGAGCAGTACATGCGCGAGCAGAAGTTCGAGAAGCTCGACGACTTCGTGGGCAAGGCGATCCCCGCGTTCTCCGAGTGGGGCAACCTCGATCTGAACTACGAGACGGTCGCGAAGATCGACGCCGACAAGTGCATCGGCTGCCAGCTCTGCGTGGTCGCCTGCCACGACGGCGCTCACCAGTGCATCCACCCGAGCGAGAGCGCGACGCGGGTGCCGGTGGTCGACGAGGCGGAGTGCGTGGGCTGCAACCTCTGCCAGATCGTCTGCCCGGTCCCCGACTGCATCACGATGGAGCGCGTCGACAACGGCTTCGCGCCGGCCACCTGGACCGAGCACCTCGCCGAAGGCAAGGCGCTGCGGCCGAAGAAGGCCGCGCACTGAGTTTGCTTTGCGCGCGCTTCGCGAGCGCGCGGGCCGAGCTACGCGGCACCGACCAGCGGGCGCTTCCCATCCCCGATGTCCAGTCAGCCGGAACCGCTCCGCTCGCCTCCCCGGCGCGGGGATTGATTCACGCTCTCTGAGTAGCTGGCGCGCGCTTCGCGAGCGCGCGGGCCGAGCTGCGCGGCGCCGACCTGCTGCCGCTTCATCCCCGGTGTCCAGTCAGCCGGAACCGCTCCGCTCGGCGTTCCGTCGTGCGGGTGGGAATGACTCAGCCGGCGTCGCTCAGGAGGCCCGCGTCGCGCAGGACCGTGAGGCGCTGGGCGATCAGCTCGCTCACCGCTGCCTGGCGCGCCTCGCCCTCGGGGGGCGAGCCTTCGGGATCCCAGGCAACGACCTCACCGCGCTCGAGGTGCACGCTCATCCGCTCGACGAGCTCGTCGCGAGCGCGCGCGCCGTCGAGGTAGCGGACGAGCAAGCGCGCGAACGGATCGAGCACACAGAGCTCGTGGTGCGGGCTCGTCACCACCGGGCCTCGCTCGGCCTCGAGCCGGGTCAGCGCCTCCACGCGCGGGGTGGAGCTGACCTCGAACGCCACCCGGGGCGCGCGGGGGCTCGCCGCGAGGTGCTCGAGCCGCACGAGCTCGAGGAGATCGGCCGCCACCTCGGCCTGGTCATGGGCGTCGACTCGCACGCGGCGCAGCTCGAGGAGCATCCCGGCGCGCTCCATCACTGCGTCGAACGGCAGCGCCAGAGGATACGCCCGCGCCAGCTCGACCAGGGCCGCCTTGAGGCGCGACGGGCGCACCACGATCTGCTCGTCGCCGGCCCCGACGAAGGTCTCCGCCACATCGGGCTCGAGCGAGAAGCGGGTCGCCTTCGGCCGGAGGCGCCCGCGAAAGCAGAGCGAGGCGGCGACGCGCTGCGGATCGGCCTCGGGAGCCACGGCGCCGGCCCGCGCGAAGAGGGAGGCGCGGAAGGGACGGCCGAGCATGGTGTCGGCCACGTCCGCGACCTCGACGGGGTCGTCGAAGCGGCTCCGAAGCCCGCGGGCCAGCGTGTCCTCCAGGCTCGGGTGGGCGGTCACCGAGGCGAGCTCGTCGACGAAGGCGAGGCCGTGGGCGCCGGCAAGCTCCACGACCTCTCGGTGGCGAAAGGCGCGGTTGTCGGGGGAGAGGTACTCGTGGACGAGGTAGGCGTCGCGGCTCTCGAGGGCCCGCTCG
Organism: Pseudomonadota bacterium; assembly: GCA_023427125.1. Lineage (GTDB taxonomy): Bacteria > Myxococcota_A > Polyangia > Polyangiales > Sandaracinaceae > JAEZBP01. Next base: position 7,969 of record JAEZBP010000976.1, read on the forward strand.
GCGCGCTCGCCGAGGGCCGCCGCGTGGAGCGAGGCCTCCCGCAGCGGCGAGGACGAGAGGAGCGTGAGCAGCTCGCGCATGACGCGCACCTTCTCCTCCATCGCGTCGAGGCCGGCCGTGTGGTGGAGCAAGAGCGCGCGCATCTCGGCCTTGAGAGCCCAGCCGGCGGCGCAGTTGTAGCTGAGGTAGAGCAGGCCGTTCGGCGACAGCGCGTCGCGCGCCAGCTCGAGGATGCGAGCGCGGACCGCGTCGCCCACCCACGAGAAGACGCCGTGCACGATCAGGAAGTCGACCTGGCCGAGGTCCTTCGCGTCGAGCTCGAGGATGTCGGCCTGCCGGAACCTGACGTTGTCGAGCCCGAGGCGCGCCCGAGCCTCCTCGCCGATCTCGATCTCGCCCGCCGAGGCATCCACACCGAGGAGCTCGCTCTCCGGGAGGTGGTAGGCCATGGGGATCAGGTTCGCGCCCTCCCCGCAGCCGAGCTCGACGATCCGCGCCCTGGCCGGATCGGCCGCCGAGCGCCCGGCGCGGATCGCCGCCGACGCGAGCCGATCGGGGTGTGAGAGGGGGACGGCGGAGCCGCCGTAGGGAAGTGCGTCGTAAGCGCTCACGGCTCAGCCGATCTTGACGTTGCCTTGCGCATCCCACTCGAGGGGGCCGCTCTTGGCGCTGTTCTTGTACTTCAGAGTGAGCTTTCCAGCCTTGGCCTCGACGGCGGTATCGGCGGAGCCATCGGAGATCAGGCCGCTCTTCTTCTCCAGGTCGAAGGTCGCGACTCCGCCCGCCTTGGGCTGAAACATCTTGATCCCGTCCTTGGTCATCTCGAGGTAGGCAAAGTCCTCCCATGTCCCGTCATCGGTGGAGAAACCGAGTCGAATTTTCTCCTCCGAGATCTCGAGCACCGGATACGCATTGGAAGCCTTCCATCCCTGCTTGAAGTCGTCGTAGGCCTTGGACGCCTCCGTGTACAGGGTCGTCGCCTCCTTGAGATCGGCGTCGGCGACCTTCTGGTTGCTTTCGATCTCTTTGATCGCCCCCTCGAGGCTACTCCGCCGCGCGTTCAGGGACTCATACTGTGCGGCCTTCAGCGGGTTGTTGAGATCGGTATTGACCTTAGTCAATGAGGCGGTCTTCGTCGACCACATCTTGTCTATGTTCGTCTTCACCTTCGTGAGCAGGGTCTTTGCGCTCTTCCGGTCATCGCGCTCCTTCTTGAGTTGAGCACGCCGATCTTCCGGCATGATGCCGAGCCGCGCCGAGTCCTTCGTCAAGATCATCCGGTACGGGAGGACTGCAGCGTCGAGCTGCGTCGTGGCGTGGACGTCGACGTGGGTAGTCTCGGGATGCGCCTTGCGGAGCTGCTCGCTCCAGGCCACCCCCGCTGCCGGTCCCTTGCAGTAGCTCTTGTCGCCTTCGTCGGCGCTCGCGCCCGCCATATGCTCGGCACCGGCGAGGCTGTCGAGCGTAATCGGGTGGGTTCCGAGGCTCGCGCGATCGGTAAAGAACTGCAGAGCGCCGTTCTTGAGCTTGTGGGTCGAGCTCACGGCGCCGAGGACCAGGCGCTGGCCCACCATCTCGACGCGCCCGCCGGTCTCGCCGGCTTGGTCGCCGGCGTCCCCCGGCGCGCGCGCGCTGATCACCACCTTCTCGTATCCGGCGACCTCGGAGGCGTAGGAGCCGATCACGCGGGCCACGCCGATCCCCACTCCGTCCTTGCGACCGTCGGCGCGCGCGCTCTCCGCCGCGCCTCGGCCCATGGCGGACAGCTGCGCGTAGCTGGTGGCGGTCAGATCGACCGCGCTGTCGCTGAGCACGCGGAAGCCGAGCGACCGCTTCGCCGCGTCGTCCTTGTCCTTCTTGCTCTCGAAGAAGTCGGCCGCCCACGCGCCCATGTCCGCCACCCAGCTCTCGGTGAGGACGAACTTCCCACGGTCCGGGACCCCGGTCCCGCCGTCGGAGATGAGCACGATGCCCTTCCCGCCGCTGGCGACGATGCGGTCGCGCGTCCCGAGGGTGATGCCGTCCGGCGCCATGAGGCCGATCGACTCCGGCGGCGGGGGCGCGCCGTGCTCGAAGACCTCGGTGAAGCTCTTGGCCGCCGCCTCCAGCGCGCCGACCGCCGCGACCGTATCGTCGAGCGCCTCGGTGAGCGGGCGCGTGAGGTTGCGCGTGTCCTCCGGGAGCTTCTGGAGCTCGTGGTTCCAGCTCACGATGGTCTTGTACGCGTCGTCGACCGTGGCCGCCGCCTCATCGGCGCTCTCGAACTCCTCGTCGACGCTGTCGGTCTTGCTCGCGCTGCCGAAGATGAGGTCGGCGAGGCTCCCCGACACGGTGATGGTCGAGCCTGCGCCGGTCTGCGTCGCCTCGAACCGGACCTTCCCGTCCACGACGGAGACGGACGCGCCCTCGAGATCGCCGGCCAGCCGCACGACGTCAGCGGCGGTGATCGGCGGAATGAACGCGTCGGTCCCGCGCTCGTGATCGGATGCCGAGAAGCTCCACTGCGAGGGCATGACCGCAGTCACGACGCTCGCTTCGATGCTGGACGCGCCGTGCTGCGTGCGGGTGGTGAGGGTGATGGGCCCGTTGCCGATGCCCGACGCCGTCGCCAGCACCTCCACGTTGGTGCTCGCGCTCAGGAGGGCGGCGAGGTTCGTCCCCGCCTTCAACGTGTACTGCTCTCGGGTGCCGTTGATGGTCAGCGTCAGCACGTCCTCGGGGCCGGTCGCGCGCAGGCGCGGGGGCGTCAAGAACAAGTCGCTCACGATCGAGAACGACATGTGCCCCATACCCGGGAGCGGGCGGGCGCGAGTGCGGGGCGAGAGCCGGTGGACGTACTTGGTGTTCGCATCCGTCTCCGCGAGCTCGATCGAGGTCGCCATCGGAGCCGGTGAGAGCGTCGGGTCGCTCGCGACGGAAGCTAGGATCCAGACCCTGTCGTCCTCGACCGTCACCTCGACGGGGTCGTCCGCGAGCGCGGCTCGGAGCGCGGCCGCGAACACGGCGGCGTCGGCGGTGTTGGTCGAGTCGAGCGCGACCGCCCGCTCGACGCCGTTCACCCTCAGGGTGAGGGTGAACGACTCCGGCTCGGCCGAGAGGGTCGGCGCCGTGATCTGCATGGTGGCCGGGGTTGGAAAGCTCGCCGAGATCCGGATCGCGCCCGGCTTGGAGCCGTCCGCCCACGTGACGTTCAGGTCGTAGATCGTGTCGACCGCGAGCGGCCACCCGTCCCCGGGCTGCGGGCTGGAGTCGACCTTGGCCTTGCGCGAGTCGAGGGTGGAGCTCTCGACACTGGCCACCCGCGCCTTGGCGCCCGAGTTGAGCTCGTCCACCACGCCGCCGCTGCCGGCGTTGAACTTGTAGCCGCCTTGCGTCCGCTCGAACGCGGCCAGCGCCGGGTAGCTGTCCGTCGCCGCGTGGTAGGCCTGGAAAGAGGCCTGCACGATGTTGCCGACGCCCTCGAGGCCCTTGATGGCGTTGCGGATGAACGGGAGGTCTTGGACGAGCTGCCCGTACTTCAGGGCCACGTGCATGAAGCGCTTCAGCGTCACCACCACGAGGTGCAGCTTGTTCATGAAGCCGCCCTTGTTGATGGAGTACGGGTCGAAGCGCTTCAGGTAGCCGGAGTAGCCGTACTTGAGGCCCTCGAGGACCTTCGCACCGTCGTCGTTGTGCTTGGCGATGCCGGCGGCGATGATCGGGCCGAGGGAGGGCACGGCGCCGGGGTTGGGGGCTTGGAGGTCGTCCTCCAACACGCCGTTGTGGAGGAGCTCCCAGGAGCGAGCCACGGTGGCGAGGAACCCCCCCTCGTGAGGCGCCTTCCCCTTGTTCTCGAGCTCGGCGGCCGTCGCGCTCAGGGAGGCGAACGCGTTCTTGCGCGAGAAGAAGTGCTTCAGCTTCACGGGCTTGATGAGCCCAAACTTGTCGTCTTTGCGTGTGTGGCGCCCGTTGAAGAATTCGAAGAGCCCGACCTGCAGCGAGTCGACGAGGTGGTGCAGCTTGAGCTCGTTGTAGGGCACGAGCCGCATCTTCTGCCCGTGGTCCATGGCCGTGATCTGCCCCTGGCCGGCGCCGCTGGCGATGATCACTCGCTGGTCGGCCGCCAGGGTCACGTTCGCGGTCGCCGACATGTACATCGGCCCGTTCGAGAACTGCCGCCACTGCGCGCCCACCTGACCGCAGAAGTGCATGCCGGTCTGATAGAGCGTGTTCTTGTTGGCATCGATGAAGAGGTGGACGTCGGACTGGAGTGACATCCCCGTGTAGCCGAAGGGCCCCGTGGAGTTGTCCTTGTTCGGCGCGCCCATGTTGATGCGCGCCTTCGGGCTCGGGACGAAGATCTCGAAACGCCGCGCGGTGTCGGTGATGTTGTCGCTCACGTGCGTGCTCCTCGGTCTGCTTCAGCAGTCGTCGTCCCAGGTCAGGCGGATGCCGGTCTGCGTGATGATCTGGCTCTGCGTGGCGTTGGTCTCCCTCACGGGGGTGAGGGTCTCGGCGTTGGGCGGCGAGTTCATGATGATCGGCCGATCGGGGTCGCCGTCGAGGTGGGCCACCGCCACCTCGGCCCCGATGTGGAGCGGGAAGTGGATGCCGTAGCCTGCCCCCGACGCGGGCTGGGCGAGGCGCACCCAGCGGGTCGCCTTCCCGCCGGGCTCGCCGGCCAGATCGAAGGGGAAGAGGATCTTGTAGCGCCCGTACTCGTCGATCGGCGCGGCCGTGCCCGGCACCGCGCCGTCCACCCGGCCGTGCATCACACCCTCGATCTTCGGTCGCGGCGTGCGCCGCGCCGAACGGAACGCGACCGTCGCGGGGATGGCGGTGAACGACTTGTCGTAGGCGAGGCTGCGCTCCCCCGCTTCGTGGGTGATCGAGGTGACCACGTACTCCTTGTCGAAGCCGAGGAGCGGGTGGCCGGAGACCTCCGCGCGATGCCCGGGACAGAGCGCCGTCACGTTCGTCCGGCCGTCGTAGAGGTCGCGCGAGGCCACGAGCTCCTCGGCCCGGACCGCCGCCAGCGCGGCGCCGGCGCCGAGATCCTTGAAGTGCTGGCCGTACTCGTTGAAGAAGCCGCGCCCGGTGTCTTGGTCGGCCGGCGCCTCCGACTGGAGCTGGATCGACGGGGTGCGCCAGTTGTACTCGCGCAGGACGACTCCGGCGGGCTTGGGAGTCAGCGTCCGGCCGAGCGCGGTGACGCCATCCGCACCGCCGTCCTCGCGCGCGGCGTAGGGGATGGGCGCGGGATGCTCGAGGCGCGGGAGGCCGGCGTTCGAGTCTACGAAGACCACTCGCTCGCCGTCCGGCTCCTGCACGAAGTAGTAGTAAGCGCCGAAGTGCTCGAGCTGCCGGTGCAGGAAGTCGAGGTCGCTCTCCTGGTACTGCACCGTGTACTCACTGGTCGGATAGCTCTTCGAGAGCGCCAGCGTGTAGGCGCGTTCTTCCTCGAGCCCGAGCTCGTTCAGGATGACGCGCGTGATGCCCGCCAGATCGAGGTTCTGGAAGATGCGCGAGCGCTGGGTCTGGCTCGCGGCCCAGAGGCGCGGCACGAGCGTCGCGACGTAGCGAGTCGGGCGCGGCCGGTGGGTGGTGGGCACGCGGATGGATCGCAAGAGACCGTGGACCTCCGTCAGGCCCTCCACCGAGCCGAAGGTCATCCGGCAGGGGCGCTTGAGGAGGTCGTCGAGCACGTCGTCTCCCAGACCGCCATCGGCGTCGACCTCGAGCTCGAGCTCGTACTCGTACGGCCGCCCGAGCTCCTCACGCCCGGTGAAGCCCACGAGCGAGATCGACTCGGGAGACACGGCGCCCGACCGCGTCTCGAACTCCAACGTCAGCTCCGCCATCTGTCCTCCCTACCCGAGGTGGATCTTCTCACCCTCGATCTTCACGTCCTCGCGCGCTCTGACGAGCGCCTTGCTCCCGAGCGCGGTCAGGCTCGTCTCCGCCACGAGCCGCAGGCGCCCGGCCCGCGTCTGGCTGAGGCCCTCGGTCTCGCGCCACGCCTCCTTGGTCCGCTCGACGAGCCGCGCCGCGGTCGTCTCGAGCACCTCGGCGTCCTGCTTTACGCGCCGCGCCAGCGTACGCAGCGTGCGCGCCACGAGGTTCACCTCGTTCACCGCGACGTCGGCCCGCTCGGCCTTCGCGCCGAGGTGCTCGGCCTCGAGCTGCGCGCGGCCCTCGCGCATGCGCAGCGCGCTCCTCACGTGGCCCTCGAGGTCGGTCGCGCCGATCGAGAGGTCGCCCCGGCTCGAGAGCTCGAGCTCGGTCCCCGCCCGCACCCGCACGGCGCCCGCGGCGTCGAGGCACAGATCTCCCGCCGCCCGGAGCGCGAGCTGCCCTGGCGCATGGATCACGAGCCGCCCGCTCTCGGGGTGGTGCTCGACCAAGAGCGCTCCGTCCTGCGCCCGCAGCTCGAGCACCTCCTCCCCGGCTTCGTCGTACGCCCGGACCGCACGCGCCCCGTTCGCGGCCCGCACCTCGAGCGGCTCCTCCACGCGACGGAGCGCCTGCACGACGCCCACCACGAAAGCCGCTCCGTCGTCGGTCCGGGTCACCAGGACCGCGTCGCCGGGCCGAGGTCGATAGCCGCTCACGGCGAGGCGCGCGGACAGGCGCCCGAAGCTCGCCGAGCTGACCGCCACGCTCGAGCCCTCGACCGCCTCCACCTTGGCCAGCGAGGTCGTGCTCCACGGTCCCGCGACTCGATCGAACTGCTCTGCCTGCATCGGCTCCATCTCCACCTCCAGAGCTGCACGCTCCGTCATCCCGCGGAGGGCCGCGTGAAGGTCTCGGCCTTCGCCCGGGCCGGGTCGGTGCGGGCGACCCCGGCGAGGTTCGCGCCCGAGTAGATCGCGTGCTCGTCCCGCGCCCCGTGCATCGAAGCCTGCTCGAGGTCGGCGCCCGCGAAGTCGGCGAGCTCGACGCGCGCGTGATCGAGCACGGCGTAGCGCAAGCTCGCGCCCGTGAAGCGCGCCTTGCGGAGGTCGGCACGATCGAGCTGCGCCCGCGTGAGGTTGGCGAGCTCGAAGCGAGCCTCGGGAGCCTCGGCGCCGGAGAGCTGCGCGCGCGCGAGCACGGCGCCTCGCAGATCTGCGCGCGCCATCGCGGCGCCGCTCAGGTCGGCCGCCGTCAGGTTCGCCCGCAGCAAGCGCGCGCCGCCGAGGGCGGCGCCGCGGAGCTTGATCCGCGCCGCGTCCGCCTCGTCGAGGTTCGCGCCGTGGAGGCGGGCGCCGTTGAGGTCGGCCTCACGGAGGTTGGCCTTGGCCAGGCTCACCCCGCCGAGGTCGCACCGGACCATGCTCGCCCGCTCGAGCACGGCGCCGGCCCACGAGGCGCCGGCCAGGAGCACACCGTCGAGCGTCGCCGCGGTGAGATCCGCGCGATCGAGGCGCGTCCTGTCGAGCGCAGTCTTCGTCAGGTCGGCGCGACAGAGCCGGGCCTCGGCGAGATCCGTCTCGTCGAGGATCGCGCCGCGCAGGATCGCGCCTTCGAGATCCGCTCCCGCCGCCCGCGCCCGCTCGAGGCGCGCGCCGGTGAGGTCCGCGCCGCGGACGATCGCCCCCCGCAGGTCCGACTCCACGAGGTTGGCCGCGTAGAGCTCGGATCCCGTGAGATCGGCGCGCGCGAGGGAGGCCGACGCGAGCGACACCTCGGTCATCGTGCACTCGAGCAGCCGCGCGTCGTCGAGGGAGGCCCGGTCCATCCGAGCGCGTGCGAGAGAGGCTCGCTCGGCCTGCGCGCCCCGCAGGTCGGCCTCGACGAGGCGCGCGCCGTCGAGCGCGGCGCGCCCGAGCCGGGCCCCTGCGAGGAGGGCACGGTCGAGGCACGCGCCGGCGAGGTTCGCGCCGAAGAGGTCCGCCTCGCGCAAGCTGGCGCCGGCGAGGTTCGCCCCCGCGAGGTCCGTGCCCGCGAGCCGAGCCCCCGAGAGCCGGGCCTCGCTCAGGTCGGCCTCGCGCAGATCGGCCCCTTCGAGCTCGATGCCCGACAGATCGAGCCCCGCCAGACGGACACCCGTCAGCCTCGTGCGCGACAGATCGGCAGGAAACCCGGTGAGGCGCGCGAGGTCCACCCCGCTCACGTCGGCCCGCTCGAGGCTGGCCGCCTGCAGAGACGCGCCAGCGACGCTCGCCCCGCGGAGGGACGCGCCCTTCAACGTCGCGCCATCGAGGAGCGCCCCGTCGAGGAACGCGTCGTTCAAGCGGGCCGCGCTCAGGTCGCTTCCGGTGAGCGCGGCGCCGAGCAGACGCGCGCGGCTCAGGTCGGCGC
>JAEZBP010001024.1 GCA_023427125.1 Pseudomonadota bacterium
TCCAGATCGTCGCCCAGGTGATCACCGCCGGAGCGCCCGCCGGCCAGAGCACACGCTCGAACGCCGGCCCGTGCTGATCGCCGACCTCCTTCACCTCGGGCGCGATGACGGTCGTGAGCCGAGTCAGCTCGAGGATGATGTCCTTCTGCGTCGTCATGCGTGGGCGAGGATCGCAGAAATGCCGCCGCCGCAAAACATCAGGCGGGCGCTCGGGTGAACACGCGGATCGCGCCGCCGGCGTCGCCCACCGCGAAGCGGGGACCGAGCGGGTCGATCGCGACGTAGGGGCTCGGTGGCGGGCCCAGGCTCACGCTGGGCTCCATGCGCGGTGCGATCTCGGCCTCGACGGCGAGCGTCTCGACGATCTCGCCGCTCGCCAGGGCGACGACCCGCGGCCGTCCGTCGAGCGCCACCACGTGCTCGGGCCCCCACGCGACGAGCTGCGTGCCGAGAGGCTCGGTGAGCGCAATGCACGCGAGGTTCTTGCCGCTCGGCAGCTCGACGACCGAGAGGGCCCCGCGGCCTGCGTCCTCGTCGAGCGCCGAGAGGATCACGCGGTCCGCGGAGAGCACCGCGCCCTCGACCTCGTAGGCGCCGCCGAGCTCGAGCGGGATCCCGCGCGACGAGAGGTGCGCCGGCTCGCGCAGCGCGCGCGCCACGTCGTACACGCACGCGACGCGCCACGGCTGCCAGACCCAGCCGTTCGAGAGCAGCCACCGGCCGTCGGGCGAGGCCGCGAGCCGCGCGTGGAAGACGTCCTCGGCCGGCTCCGGGCGCCGGGTCAGCGGCGTGCCGTCGAGGAGCTCGAGCTCGAGCGTGTCGTAGCAGCGCGGGCAGTGCGCGATCGCCGCGCGCCCGTCGGGCAGCGTCAGGAGGCAGACCGGATAGCCGTAGTCGGTCGCGTGGTAGTAGCTGCGATCGAGCTCGCGCAGCTCGTCGAAGCCGAGCGGCACCCAGCTCTGTTGCGCGAGCTGGCCGTTCGCGCGCACGAGGCGGCCCTTCGTGCCGAGCGTCTCGAACGTTACGCCCACGTCGCCGAGCCCGGCCGCGCCGTCGAAGCGGTACGTGTAGCCGCTGCCGAAGCGGCTCACCGCGCCCTCGAGCGTGATCCGCGTGCCGCCGATCCAGTCGATCAGATCGTCGCCGGCCCAGGCGAGCGAGCGCAGCGGTCGGCCGGCGGCGAGGTCCCTTCGCGCGGCGAAGGCCACGCCGCCTTCATTCGTGGGTCGGACAATCGTCATTCGCGCTGCACGCTACGACGTCTCGCCAGGGCTGAGGAGTGCGGGCCGGCGCTCAGAGCGACGGGTAGTCGACGTAGCCGTCCGGCCCCGGCGTGTAGAAGGTCTGGGGATCGGGCGCGGTGAGCTCGGCGCCGCGCTTCATGCGCTCGACGAGATCGGGGTTCGCGATGAAGGGGCGGCCGAAGGCGATCAGATCGGCGCGCCCGTCGTCGAGCGCGGCCTGCGCGCTCGCCCGATCGAAGCCGCCGTTGAGGATCACCGGCCCCTCGAAAGCGCCGCGGATGGCGCGCGCGCTCGCGGCGAAGCCCTCGTGAGGGTTCTGGACGAGGTGCACGTAGAGCAGGCCGCGCAGCTGGCGCGCGAGCGCGGCGTACTGCGGCTCGACCGCGTCGGAAGGCGGCAGATCGTTGAACGTGTTGTGGGGCGAGAGGCGGATGCCCACGCGGTCTTGGCCGATCGCGCCGGCGACGGCGTGCGCGGTCTCGGCGACGAAGCGGGCGCGCCTCTCGACGTCGCCGCCGTAGCGGTCGGTGCGGCGGTTGGTGTGCGGGTGCAGGAACTGCTCGAGCAGGTAGCCGTTGGCGCCGTGCAGCTCGACGCCGTCGAAGCCGGCGTCGATCGCGTGCTTCGCCGCGCTCACGAATTCCTCGCGGGTCTCGCGCAGGTCGGCCTCGCTCATCGCCTCGGGCGTCGGGAAGGGCTGCGGGCCCTCGCGATCGGTCCACATCGATCCTTCGGCGCGGACGGCGCTCGGCGCCACGACGCGCGCGCCCTCCGGGAGGTTGTGCGGGTGGGCGACGCGGCCGACGTGCATGAGCTGGGCGATGATCCGCCCGCCGGCCGCGTGCACCGCGCCGGTGACGGCGCGCCACGAGTCGGCCTGCGCGGGCGAGAAGAGCCCCGGGATACGCGCGTAGCCGAGCGCGTTCGGAGAGGGCGCGATGCCCTCGGTGACGATGAGCCCGGCCGACGCGCGCTGCGCGTAGTACTCGCGCATCAGCTCGTTGGCGACGCCGCCGATCGCGCGGCTCCGGGTCATCGGCGCCATCACGACGCGGGTCGGGAGCTCGAGGCGGCCCAGGCGATAGGGAGAGAAGATGTCCATCGGAGCGACTCCTTGGTCTGCGGTTGGCGCTCGAACCCTGGGCACCGCGACGCGTCGTGAACACCCCCGCGCGCCGGAATAGACTGTCCCGCCGTGCGGACAATGAGAGACGCCGACGCCAACGCCGTGATCGCGTTCCTCGAGGTCGTGGAGCGGCAGAGCTTTCGAGGCGCGGCGCGCGCCCTCGGGATCCCGAAGTCCACGCTCAGCCAGCGCGTCGCGATGCTCGAGGAGCACCTCGGCGCGCCGCTCCTCGCGCGCACGACGCGCAGCGTGAAGCTCACCGAGATCGGCGCGCGCTATCACCGTGAGGTCGCGCCCGCGATCGCCGCGCTCCGCGCCGCGGAGGCGATGGTGGGGCGGCTGCACGCGGAGCCGAGCGGCCGGCTCCGGATCACGGCGCCCTTCGAGCTCGGCCAGCGCAACCTCGGCGCCGTGCTCGCGACCTACGCCTCGCGCTACCCCGCCGTGTCGGTCGAGGTGGAGCTCCTCGATCGACAGGTGAGCCTGATCGACGAGGGCTTCGACCTCGCGCTGCGCGTCGGCCCGCTCCGCGACTCGGCGCTCGTCGCGCTCCGCCTCGGCGCGCCCCAGCACCTCGGCATCTACGCGAGCCCAGCGTACCTGCGCGAGGCCGGCACGCCGAGCGACCCTCGCGCGCTCGCCGATCATCGGTGCCTGGTGATGCAGGGCGCGCAGTCGGCGGCGCTCTGGAGCTTCCGCGGCGCGCAGCGCACACGGACCGTCGCGGTCACGCCGCACCTCGCGGTCAACAGCTTCCAGGTGCTGCACGAGCTCGCGGTCGCGGGCGTGGGGCTCGCGCGCCTGCCGGCCGCCTACGCGGCGCCCGGGCTCGCGGCGGGCGAGCTGGTGGAGGTCCTCCGGTC